>NZ_JBEXCS010000037.1:0-84182 GCF_040605395.1 Streptomyces sp. NPDC005648
GACCGGGTGTCCGGTCCCGGCGGCGCGTACGGTGACATCGTGTACGGCCACCGACGTCACTCGCCCTTCTGCGCGGTCTTCTGGATCTCGCCCAGGACCTTCGCCGGGTCCCCGTCGGCCACCGCCGTGCCGATGCGCTGTTTCACGGCGCCGTCGACCGCGGCCCAGGCGGGGTCGTCGGCGGGAGCGAACTCCGCGTCGGCGAGGGCGTCGACGAACGGTTTGTAGTAGGCGGCGTCGGCGCTGTCCGAACTGAGCGCGTCACCGGCCGACTTGGTGACCGACAGGAACCCCTCGGTGGAGACGAACTTGGCGGCGTTCTCCTTCTGGTAGACGAAGTCGAGGAACTTCTTCACCGTCGCCTTGTTCGACCCGCCGCTCTTCTTGAACGCGACCAGGTAGTCCTGCACGCCGAGCGTCTTGTGGGTGCTGCCGTCCTTGCTCGGCAGGGCCGCGACGCCGTAGTCGAGTTTCGGATCGACCGGGTCGATGAAGCCCTTCCGCATGAAGACCGCGCCGTTGAGCATGCCGATCTTGCCCTGGGCGAACTCGTTGAAGACGTCCTTGCGGTTGGTGGCCTCCGGGTTGGGCTGGGTGACCTTCTCCTTCGTCAGTTTGCGCAGATAGGTGAGGGTGTCGACGTTGGCCTGCCGGTCGATCGCCCACCTGCCCGAGGCGTCGGTCCAGCCGCCGCCGTTGTTCATCGCCCAGATCTGGAACTCGGCCTGCGCCTCCTCGGCCCCCAGGGGCAGCCCGAGGCCGATGTAACCGGCCTTCTTGATCTTCCTGGCGTCGGTCTCGACCTCGGCCCAGGTGGACGGCGGCCGGGCGATGCCGGCCTTGGCGAAGATGTCCTTGTTGTAGAAGAACAGGCGGGCGCTGGACAGCAGGGGCAGGCCGTACTGGACGCCGTCGTACTGCGCTTTCCGCCGGAACAGCGGGAGGAAGTCGCTCAGTACCGCGGGGCTGACGACGTCCTGCGCCTTGTGGAGCAGGCCGTCGCGGGCGAAGTCGGAGAACTTGTTGTAGTTGAGGATGTCCGGTTCCTGCTTGGTCTGGACGTACGTCTTGACCTTGGAGTCCATCTGCTCCCAGTCGACGACTTCGAGGTTCACCCGGTAACCGGGGTTCGCCGCCTCGAAGTCCTTGATCAGTGCCGTCCAGTAGGCCTGGGTGTCGTCGTCGTACTTCGCCGCGACGAACCGGATCGTCCTGCCGCCGGATCCGCCGCTGTCCGAGGAGCTGCCCTTGCCGCATCCGGTGATGGCCAGTGCCAGGGCGAGTCCCCCGGCGAGACCTGCGAGGTGCCGTTTCACGGACTGCCTCTCCGCACGCATCGCGTGCTTCGACTGACGCGTGCCCGCCTGATTGCAAGCTCGCGTTCATGCTTGTTTATGCTCGATTCGCGGTGCTATCAATCATCGAACGACATGATGCTCAATCAATTGCGCACGGTGTCAAGGGCCGCCACATCACGCATCGGTCACGCCGTGCGCCCCAGAGGGGAGATCTCCCTATGAGTCAGACCGAGATCGAGATCGCCACCCAGCCCGACTGCTGGCGGCAGGCCATGGCAATGGCCCAGCACCCCGAGGACAACCTCTCCGCGTCGCTGCCCCGGCCCGGCGAGCGGGTGGCTGTCATCGGCTGCGGGACGTCCTGGTTCATCGCCCAGGCCTACGCGGTCCTGCGGGAGTCGGGCGGCCACGGCGAGACCGACGCGTTTCCCGCCTCCGAGATGCCGGCGGGGCGTACCTACGACCGCGTGCTCGCGCTGACCCGGTCCGGCACCACGACCGAGGTGCTGGAGCTGCTGCGCCGGCTCCGCGGACGCATCCGCACGACGGCGGTGACCGCGGTACCGCGATCGCCGGTGACGGAAGTCGCCGACGCCGTGGTCCTGCTGGACTTCGCCGACGAGGCCTCGGTCGTCCAGACCCGGTTCGCCAGCACCGAACTGGTGCTGCTGCGGGCGCGGTTGGGCGAGGACCTCGGGCATCTGCCGCGGCAGGGGCGATCGGCGCTGACCGAACCACTGCCCCCAGCGGCCCTGGAGGCCGAGCAGTTCACGTTCCTGGGGCGGGGCTGGGCGTACGGCATCGCCCAGGAGGCGGCGCTGAAGATGCGCGAGGCGGCCTGTGCCTGGACGGAGGCGTATCCGGTGATGGAGTACCGGCACGGGCCGATCAGCGTCACCGGACCGGGCCGTGTGGCGTGGTGGTTCGGGGACCCGGCGGCCCTGCCGTCCGGTCTCGCCGACGACATCGCGCGCACCGGCGGGCAGTTGGTGGCACTGGGCCGGGACCCGCTGGCCGACCTCGTCGTGGTGCACCGCCTGGCCGCCGCCCTCGCCTCGGCCCGTGGGCTGGACCCGGACAATCCACGCCATCTGACCCGCTCCGTGATCCTGGCCTGACCCGGCGGACGGGGGCGGATCTCGGCGGGGTCGCAGAATTTACCCCTCCGTTACAAGCGGTTTCGGGGCTCGCCGAGGCCTCTCGGCGAGCCCTGAAACGGGCGGCCACCAGGCACGACAGCTGGTCGACGACAATCCCCGGGGCACTCGGGGGCCCACGCACCCGACCTGTTGACAGGTGGCGATTACAGCAAGAGCATGTGCGAAATCGCTTGAAATCTTGCATGAGCACGCAGCACCAAGCAGATCGCACGCCCTGCCCGGCACCGCATCGTCCTGGCCGTGCACTCCGCACGCCAGCCGCACCTCGCACCGCCGCTTCGAGCCCCCGTCCTGTCCGACAGGAGGACACGAGTGCACGCCCGACTGAGCAGCCCCGGCGGCCTGTTGATCGCTGCCGCTCTGACCGCCGCCCTGTTAGTGGCGCCGGTCACCGCATCCAGCGCTGCGGCAGCGGCCTCCGCCCGCCCTGCCGCAGCCTCCATCGGCGCGCCGAAGGTCACCCGCACCGCGCATGCCGTCACCGTCTCCGTGCCGGCCTCGGCCGACGCCCCCGGCTACACCCTCGACGTGGCCACCGACCAACTCGCCCTGACCACACGCCGCGCCGGGAAGACCGTGCTCGCCACCGCCTCCAGTGACACCGGCGCCCTGCGTTTCACCGCGGCCGACGGCACCTGGCAGCACGCGACCGCCGTCACCGACTGGACCTGGAAGAACGGCGTCCTGACCGTCACTGCCGAGAGCACGCTCGACGGCGCCACGGTGGAGGCCCGGATCACGCCCCGCGCCGACCGCTACGAGCTCGACTGGGACGTCCACGGCGGCGCACCGAAGCAACTCGGTCTCGTCTACGACCTGTCCTCGGCCGGCCACTGGTACGGCCACGGAGAGGCGCAGACGCCGCAGGGCGGACCGGGGGTCGACCAGCCCTGGCCCCTGGACAGCGGCCAGGTGGAGCACAGCGGCTTCGGCCCCGCCTCGTACAACATGATCGATCCGTTCTGGTACACCTCGGCCTCGACCGGGCTGCGCGTCGACACCGGCGACACCATGGACGTCTCCCTCAACGGCGGCAAGGACGGCCTGGGCCGTTTCACCGTCGACACGGCCTCCACCTACAAGGCCACCGTCTTCGTCGAGTCGACCCCGCTCGCCGTGTACCGCGACTACATCGGCATCGTCGGCAGACCGGCCAAGAGCGACGCCACGTACGAGCAGTACGCCAAGCCGCTGTGGAACTCCTGGGCGCAGTTCTACACCAAGGTCGACCAGCGGAAACTGCTCGCCTACGCCACCGAGCTCCACGACAACGGCCTGGGCGGGCACACCATCCAGCTCGACGACAAGTGGGAGTCGAACTACGGCAATCTCACCTGGGACCCCACAACCTTCCCCGATCCCAGGGGTCTGTCCGACAAGATCCACGACATGGGGTTCGACTTCGGCCTCTGGGTCACCCTGTGGATCAACCTCGACTCCGCCAACTACCAGTACGCGGCCGACCACGGCTATCTGCTCATGGACGCCAAGGACACCAGCAAGCCGTGCGAGGTGACCTGGTGGAACGGCCAGGCCGGGATCATCGACCTGGCCAACCCCGACGCCAAGGCCTGGTACGAGGGCAACCTCAAGACCCTGATGGACAAGTACCGCATCGACGGGCTGAAGTTCGACACCCGCTTCTTCGACGAGAAGTGCGCGCCACGAGCAGGCCACCAGGCCACGGACTACCAGAAGCTCGGCACCGAACTGGCCGACACCTACGACCTCCAGGGCGCCGGCATCCGGGTCCACTGGAACTCCACCGCCCACCGGGCGGGCTTCGTCACCCGCCAGGTCGACAAGGGCACCGGCTGGGACTCCCTGAAGGCATCGGTCAGCCAGAACCTGGCGATCTCCACGATCGGCTACCCGTTCGTCGAGTCCGACATGATCGGAGGCTCCGGCGGGCAGGCCGCTCCCAACAAGGACGTCCTGATCCGGTGGGCGCAGTCGGCGTCGCTCATGCCCCTGATGTACGCCTCCACCTCACCGGTGGAGACCAACGATGTCACCACCGGCCAGAAGGTGACCTACGACCAGCAGACCATCGACCTGTACCGAGCGGCCATCAAGGCGCACGAGCGACTGGCTCCCTACATCTGGGACCAGGTGCAGGCCACCCTGCGGACCGGCGACCCGATCATGCGTCCGCTGTTCTTCGACTTCCCGAAGGACCAACCGAGTTACACGGTCGCGGACGAATGGATGCTGGGCCCCGCCGTGCTGGCCGCGCCCAAGCTCGGCTCCGGCGCCACCCGCACGGTGTACCTGCCGTCCGGCGCCTGGTTCGACGTCAACCACGGCACCGTCATCCACGGCCCCGCGACCCTCAAGGGGTACGCGGCCCCGCTCGGAGTGACGCCCACGTTCGTCAAGCTCGGCGCCAAGGGCGCCACGAAGGCGATCCGGGCCCTGAAGCGCGACGACGTCCCGGCCGCGTCCGTCCTGATCGGCCCGGACGCGGCCAGCACCGGGTCGGGCAAGCCCTTCGAGGTCACCACCACCGCCACCAACTGGGGCACCACGGCCCTCAGGGCCGTCCACACCTCCCTGACCGTGCCCGACGGCTGGACCGCGCGGCCCACCGGCGCCGCGACCGCGCCCTCCCTGGCACCCGGCGCCGCGTACTCCACCACCTGGACGGTCACCCCGGCCGCCGACGCGGCATGGGGCGGCCACGACCTCACCGCCACGGTGACATACAGGACCGCCGCCGGCAGGACCACCGCCGTCGACGACACCGTACGGGCCACGGTGGAAGCGGCCCCCGGCGCCGTCCACGATCCGTACCGCACGACACAGACCACCGACGCCCAGTACGCACAGGCCGGCGACCAGTTCGCCATCTGGGCGGGCGGCCAGGACCTGTCCGGCTGGAAGGACGAGAAGGGCGCCGTCTACCTGGCCGGCGCGGCCGGCGAACACTCCACCGTCCAGACGCAGTTGGTCTCGCAGAGCGGCGCCAGCCCGGCGGCCAAGTCCGGGCTGGCGATCGCCAACGACCTGACCGACCCGGCGAAGGGCGGCTACGCCGTGCTGGCCATGACCAGGAGCTACGGGCTGGAGTTCATGACCGACAGCAACGGTGACGGCGTCCTGGACACCTGGGCCGGTGGCGGCTCGACGTACTATCCGGCCCATCTGCGGCTGGTCCGCGACGGCACCACGTACACCGCGTACACCAGCAAGGACGGCGAGACCTGGACGACGGTGGGCAGCGCGCAGGTGCCGTCGGCCGCGGGGAGTGAGGACGCGGGACTGGTCGCCAGCGCCGTCAACGCCAACTACCCCGGCTCCACCAGCGAGGCCGTCTTCAAGACCTTCTCCGTCACTTCCTGAAATCTGCCCGGCCTTCGACCCAGTCCAGTACGAGCCTGAGAGGGGCCCGGACCATGTCACGCGTTCCGACGGCCGTCGCCGCCTTCGTCGCCGGGATTGTCATAGCCGCGACAACCACGGCGATCGCCGGCACCGGCAGATCCACCTCGGACGTCAACGAGAGAGCGACGACCACCTGGCTGACCGTCAAGGTCGCCGACGCCATGGGCACCAGGGACACGATCACCTGGGTACCCACCGGCTCCTTCGCCTCCTCCGCCGAAGTCCGTGTCCCGCGCTACCCGACCAGGGCCATCCAGGGCAAGGACACCAGAGACCTGTCCCTGTCCGCCGTCCGCAACGAGCAGGTCTCCGCGCAACTGGCCATCGCCTCCGGACACGACCTGCACGACGTGCGGGCGAGTGTCGGCGACCTCACCGGACCCGGCGGGGCGCGGATCTCCGGCGCCGGGACACAGGTCCGGTTCGTGAAGTACGTGCCCGTGCAGCGTTCCAAGACCGAGATGGACTGGTCGGCCACCATCGACCAGGTCAGCTCCCCGACCGAGGTCTCCGGCGACCGGAACCCGGACGTCGTCGGCGACGCACTGCAGGAGGGCTCCTCGGTCGACGTGCCCGCCTACGCGGCGCAGCCGTTGTGGTTCACCTTCCACATCCCCAAGACCACTGCCCCGGGCACCTACACCGGCACGGTCAGGGTGACCGCCGCCGACGGCACCAAAGTCACCTACCCGCTCTCCATCGAAGTGGCGAACGCCGCCGTGCCGGACGCGAAGGACTACGACTTCTTCCTCGACGTGTGGGCCCAACCCGAGACGATGGCACTGAACAGCGGTGTCGAGCCCTGGTCGGACCGGCACTGGAAGCTGATCGAGGCGTACGACAGGGACCTGGCAGGCCACGGCCAGAAGGTCGTCAACACCACCATCGTCGACAACCCGTGGCACCACCAGTGGTCGCTGGGGACCCGCCGGTCGCAGACGGCCACGCCCTACTCCAGCATGGTCGCCTGGAAGTGGGACGGCACCCGGTTCTCCTTCGACTTCTCCCGCTGGGACAGGTACGTCCGTACGGCACTGAAGGCAGGCGTCGGGCCCGACATCGGGGCGTTCTCCATGCTGGCCTTCCAGGACGGCGAACACCTCACCTACACCGACACCCGGACCGGCAAGAGCGTCTACCAGAACGTCGACCTCGGCGGAGACCGCTGGCGCGAGGCGTGGGGGACCTTCCTGCCCGCCTTCGTCACACACCTACGGGCCAAGGGCTGGCTGGACCGCACCTATCTGTCCTTCGACGAGCGGCCGGTCGCCTCCATGACGGTCGTCCGGGACTTCGTCCACGAGGTCGCACCGGAATTCGACCGGCGCATCTCCGTCGCCGGCTCGGCCGGCACCGCTGACCTCGCCTCGGACCTGTCCGTCAGCTGGGACACCATCGACCAGATGACGGCCGAACAGGCCAAGGAACGCCGGGCCGAGGGCAAGGTCACCACCTTCTACGTCTACGGCACCCCGGCCCACCCCAACACCCTGTCCTACTCCCCCGCCGTAGAGGCCCGGATGCTGCCGTGGATCGCCGCACAGCGCCACCTGGACGGCTTCCTGCGCTGGTCGTACAACAGCTGGACGTCCGACCCCTTCAGCCAGCCGGTCTACATCTTCACGCAGGGCGACGAGTACCTGGTCTATCCCGGCAAGAACGGCCCGATGTCCAGTGTCCGCTGGGAGCAACTCAAGGAAGGCATCGAGGACTTCGAGCTCATCGACCAGCTGCGCAAGAAGTCCGGCGGCACCCGCGACAGCGACGCCCTGACCCAGGCCCTCACCACGGCGACGCGCGACCTCGACGGCCGTACGAAGGACGTCACCGATGTCGAGACCGCGCGGGCCGCGGTGGTGAAGGCACTGACCTCATGATCATGAGAAGAACGTGGCTCGCCCTGCTCACCTCCGCGCTGCTGGCCGCCTGCTGCCTGGCCGCGCCCGCCGTACAGGCCGCCACCCCTCGGACGACGCCGGCTGCCGCATCACAGGCACACACCGTCACCTACGACCAGTACTCCGTGCGGATCGACGGCAAGCCGGTGTACCTGTGGGGCGCCGAGCTGCACTACTTCCGGCTGCCGAGCCCCGACGCCTGGCGCGACGTGCTGCAGAAGATCAAGGCCGCCGGATTCAACTCCGTGTCCCTGTACTTCGACTGGGGATACCACTCCACCGCCCCCGGCTCCTACAACTTCACCGGCGTCCGCGACGTCGAGCGGCTCCTCGACGAGGCCGAACGCGCCGGCCTGTACGTCATCGCCCGCCCCGGCCCCTACATCAACGCCGAGGTCTCCGGCGGCGGCTTACCGGCCTGGCGCAAGACGCACGCGGGCGTGAACCGCACCGCCGACGAGGGGTACATGAAGGACGCCCGGGAGTGGATGAGCCGCATCAACCCGATCATCGCCCGGCACCAACTCACCCGCGGCACGGGCTCGGTGATCCTGTACCAGGTCGAGAACGAGTACCAGGGCGGCGGCCTGTCCGCCGACTACATGCAGACCCTCATCGACTGGGCGCGTGAGGACGGCATCGACGTCCCGACCTTCGTCAACGACGGCGGCCCCAACAGGAACTGGGTCAGCGGCAAGGGCGCTCCGGACATCTACGGCTTCGACGCCTACCCCCAGGGCTTCGACTGCTCGGCCCCCGACGCCTGGAAGGACCTGCCCGACTATTCCTACGTCAACGACTTCAAGCCCGAATCCCCGCTGATCATCCCCGAGGCACAGGGCGGCGCCTTCGACCCGTGGGGCGGCTCCGGCTACGCAGCCTGCCGCCAGCTCACCGGTACCGACTTCACCCGCGTGTTCAGCAAGATGAACATCGCCGCGGGCGTCACCGGCCAGTCCTTCTACATGACCTACGGCGGCACCAACTGGGGCTGGCTCGCCGACCCCAACGCCGTCTACACGTCGTACGACTACGGGGCGCCGATCACCGAGTCCCGGCAACTCACCGACAAGTACCAGGAGTTCAAGCGGCTCGGCTACTTCGTCAACGCGGTGCGGCCGCTCGCCCGCACCGACCGGGCCGAGGCGCCCGCGCCGAGCGACGACGCCCTGCGCATCGACCGGCGGGTGAGCCCCGACGACGGCACCCAGTTCTTCACCGTCCGGCACGCCGACACCCGGGTGAAGGGCACCGACAGCACCACCTTCTCCCTGTCCGGCCGGGACGGCGACTACCCGCGCGTTCCGCAGCAGGGCACTGTCACGGTCGCCGGTCGGGACGCGAAGATCCTGGTCGCCGGCTATGACCTCGAACGGCAGCGGCTCGTCTACTCCACCTCCGAGATCATGACCCACGCCCGCATCGGCGCCGACGACGTGGCGCTGCTGTACGGGAGGAGGGGCGAGGCGGGAGAGACCGTGCTGCGGTACAGGTCCCGGCCCAAGGTCACCGTCCTGGACGGCAAGGCGGACGTCACCTGGGACGCCGAACGCGGTGACCTGCGGCTGAACTACACCCACCAGGGCCTCATCCGGGTCCGCGTGGGCGACCTCGTCCTCCTCATCGCCGACGATCAGGAGACCGCGCACTGGTGGCGGCAGGACACCGGCGCCGGACCGGTACTCGTACGCGGCCCGTCCCTCCTTCGTACCGCTCAAGTCGACCACGGGACATTGAAGTTGACCGGCGACTCGACCAAGGCCGGGAAGATCGAGGTCATCGCCGACGCCCCACGCGTGACATGGAACGGACGCCGCACCGCGGTCACCTCCGCACCCCGCCCGGTGGAACTCCCCGCCCTCACGGACTGGCGCTCGCACGGCGAAAACCCGGAGTCCGCACCCGACTTCGACGACTCCGCATGGACCGCGGCCGACCATCTCACCGCCAACAACCCCGACCTCGCGGGGAACTTCCCCGTCCTCGCCATGGACGAGTACGGCTTCCACCAGGGCGATGTCTGGTACCGGGGCCGCTTCCGCACCACGGGCCGCACGAGTTCGGTGACCCTGAACGCGAACACCGGCCCGCACGGCCTCTACGCCGCCTGGCTCAACGGCCGCTACCTCGGCCATTCCGGCGACGGCAGGCACACCTTCGACATCCCCGACGGAGCCCTCGCGGACGGCGGCGACAACGTCATCTCCGTCCTCGTCGAGAACGCCGGGCACAACGAGGAATGGGGTCACGACTACTCCAAGGAACCGCGCGGACTGCTCTCCGCCGACCTCATCGGCGCCGACTCCACCCTCACCTGGAAGATCCAGGGCACCCGAGGTGGCGAACACCCCCTCGACACGGCACGCGGCGGATACAACAACGGCGGCCTGTACGGCGAGCGTTCGGGCTGGTCGCTGCCCGGATACCCGGACGGATCCTGGACCCGTACGACACTGGCCGCGCAGTCCGCGAGGTCCGGCCCGGGCGTGCGCTGGTACCGCACCACGGCCCGGCTCGACCTGCCCCGCGGCCAGGACACGCCCCTCGCCCTCGAACTCACCGACGGGAACGGCGGAAAGGACTACCGGGCCCAGATCTTCGTGAACGGGTGGCTCATCGGCCGCTATCTCGCCGACACCGGTCCGCAGTCCCGTTTCGTCATCCCGAGCGGTCTGCTCGACGAGCACGGCACCAACACCATCGCCCTCGCGGTCTGGTCCACACGCGACGGCTCCGGCCCTGGCTCCGCACTCCTCGTCGACCTCGGCGCGAGCGCGGGCGGCATCCCCATCGGAACCGTACGGGCACCGTCGTACGACGCGAAGACGTACACGGATCCGCCGAGAGGTGCCCAAGTGACCGTGACCGCCGCGCCCTTCCTGAGCGCGGGTGAGGCGGGCCGGGCGACCGTCTCCTTCCACGTCCCACGGAAGGCGGCGAGCGATGTGGACCTGTCGCTGAAGGCCCCCGACGGCTGGATGACCAAGGCGGACGGCCCGACACACTTCGCCCGGGTCGCCCCCGGTGCCACGGTCACCGCCGAGTACACCGTCACGCCGCCCGCCGACACGGTGCCGTACGCCCTCCTGTCGGCGACTGCCTCCTATCGGCAGGGCGGACGCGCCGCGACGACCACCGGGGAACGGGCCGTGCAGGTGCCGCCGGCGGCACCCGGCGGGGACGTGTACGTGAGCGATCTGCCGCTCGTGCGGGCCGTCAACGGCTGGGGCCCGGTCGAGAAGGACACCTCCAACGGTGAGAACGCGGCCGGTGACGGCCACACCCTGACCATCGACGGCACCACTTACCCCAAGGGCCTGGGCGTGCACGCCGACAGCCAGGTGCGCGTCTATCTCGGCGGCGTCTGCACACGGTTCACGGCCACCGTCGGTGTGGACGACGAGGTCGGGGACAGCGGCAGCGTCTCCTTCAAGGTCACCGCGGACGGGCGCGACCTCTTCACGAGCCCGACCCTCCTCGGCTCCGACCCCGGCGCGCCGGTCGACGTGGACGTCACCGGCGCCCGCTGGCTGGACCTGTCGGTGGACAGCGGCGGGGACGTCTCCACGGACCACGCCGACTGGGCCGCCGCCCACCTCACTTGCACGGGAGGCACCGAATGAGCATCGCCAAGCGATGGCGTTCCGCTCTTGCCTGCCTCGCGTCCGCCCTGCTGCTGACCGGGCTCGTGTCCACGGCCCCGGCCAACGGCGCCACCGAACCTTCCGACCGGACGAAGGCCGCCGCACCCTCCGCCCCCGCCTCACCCCACGCCATCACCTACGACCGCTACTCCGTCACCGTCGACGGCAGACGCGTCCTGCTCTGGTCCGGCGAGTTCCACTACTGGCGGCTGCCCAGCCCCGGCCTGTGGCGCGACGTGCTGCAGAAGATGAAGGCCGACGGGATGAACGCCGTCTCCATCTACTTCGACTGGGCCTACCACTCCCCCGCCCCGGGACAGTACGACTTCTCCGGTGTCCGTGACGTCGACAGGCTGCTCGACATGGCCCAGGAAGCGGGGCTGTACGTCATCGCGCGCCCCGGCCCGTACATCAACGCCGAGACGGACGGCGGCGGTTTCCCCGGCTGGCTGATGACGCAGAAGGGCCGCGCCCGCTCCACGGCCCCCGACTACCTGGCCGCGGCGCACGAGTGGCTGCGGCACATCGACAAGATCCTCGCCCGCCACCAGGTCAGCAACGGCACCGGACCGGTCCTGCTCTACCAGGTCGAGAACGAGCTGTACGACCCCGACGGCCGGCCGTACATCGTCGACCTGAGCAAGCAGGTGCGCTCCGACGGCATCACCGTCCCGCTCGTCGGCAACGAGCCGAACGCGCAGTACGCGGGCGGCGACGGGCTCGACTTCGTCGGCGAACTCGACCAGTACAACTCCTTCTGCAAGGGCCAGTGGTGGCTGCCCACGCTCGGACGGCAGGACGAGACCAAGCCCCTCGCCGTCCTCGAGGCGGGCACCGGCTGGTTCCAGACCTGGGGCAACACCGGCTACGACGAGTGCCGCGAGAAGATGGGTCCCGCCTACGAGAAGATCGTCGACAAGCACGAGATCATGCAGGGCACCACCGTCCAGAACCTGTACATGACCTACGGCGGCACCAACTGGGGCTGGCTGGCCGATCCGCGGCAGGTCTACACGTCGTACGACTACGGCGCCCCGATCACGGAGGCCCGGCAGACCGGCGCCGACTACGACGAGCTGAAGCGGCAGGGCCTCTTCTACACCACCACCGCCCCGCTCACGGCCACCGAACCGGCGGACGCGCCCACACCGTCCGACGACGCCGTCCACATCGAGGCGCGCGCCAACCCCACCGCCAAGACGCAGTTCCTGTACGTCCGCCACACCGACCCCATGGCCGGCTCCGACGCGACCACCACCTTCGACTGGAAGACCCCGGACGGCACCTATCCGGTGAGCGTGCGGCTGAACGGGCAGACCGGCAAGATCCTCGTCGCCGGCTACGACCTCGGCGGACAACGCCTCGTCTACTCCACCAGCGAACTGATGACCAGCACGAAGGCCGGAAGCAGGGACGTGGCGGTCCTGTACGGCGCCGAGGGCGACCCCGGGCAGACGATGCTGCGATACACCTCGAAGCCGGAAGTCACCGTGCTCGACGGGACCGCCAAGAGCACCTGGGACGCCCAACACGGCGACCTCCGACTGGACTACGACCACAAGGGCCTGACCCGGATTCTCGTCCACGGCGGTGGCAGCCCCGACCTGCTGCTGCTCATCGGCACCGACGCCGAGGCGGCCGGTTTATGGCGGCCGGACGGCACGACCCTGGTCCGCGGCGCCGAGCTGGTCCGCACGTCGGCCGTCCACGGCTCCGCCCTCGCCCTCACCGGCGACGCGGCGAAGCCCGGCCCGCTGGAGGTGTTCGCGGCCCCGGGCATCCACACGGTCACCTGGAACGGCACCCCGGTGACCACCGAACGCACCTCCTCCGGCAGCCTGCTCGGCAGGATCCCCGGCCCCCGAACGGTCACCCTGCCCGAACTGACCGACTGGCGGACATCCGCCGAAAACCCCGAATCCGCCCCGGACTTCGACGACTCCACCTGGACCTACGCCGACAAACTCACCACGGACAACCCGACCGAGCCGGGCACCCTGCCCGTCCTCTACCAGGACGAGTACGGCTACCACTACGGCTACGTCTGGTACCGCGGCCACTTCAAGGCCACCGGAACCGAGAAGTCCCTCTCCCTCACCGCTCTCGCCACCAACCCGGACACCGCCTCGAAGGCGGTCGGCGGCTACTCGGTGTGGATCAACGGCCAGTTCGCCGGAACCAGCCAGACCGGCCGCCACACCATCTCCCTCCCCGCAGCCCTGCTGAAGAAGGGAGCGGACAACGTGATCTCCGTGCTCGTCGGCACCATGGGCCACAACGAGGACTTCACCTGGAACAGCGACGACCACAAGCAGCCCCGCGGTCTGACCGAGGCGTACCTCTCCGGCTCCGACGCACAGATCACCTGGCGCATCCAGGGCGCCAGGGGCGGCGAGCGGCCCGCCGACACGGTACGCGGGCAGATGAACAACGGCGGCCTGTACGGGGAGCGTTCGGGCTGGACCCTGCCCGGCTACCCGGACCGCTCCTGGGCCCACACCGCTCTGCCGGCCGCAGACACCACCCCCGGGCTCGCCTGGTACCGCACCACCTTCGACCCCCGCCTGCCAAAGGACCAGGACGTGTCCATCGGCGTCACGATCACGGACGACCCGCAGCGCGACTACCGTGCGCTGATCTACGTCAACGGCTGGCTGATGGGCCAGTACATCAACGACACCGGCCCCCAGCACAACTTCCCGATCCCCAACGGCATCCTGCGCACCGACGGCAGGAACACCATCGCCATCGCGTCGTGGAGCGAGGACGCGAAGAGCGGCGGCCTCGGCAAGGTGAGCCTGACGACCCTGGGCAACGTCACCTCCTCCCTGCGGGTCGCCGACGTGGCCTCCCCGGCGTACGACCCCGGCCGGTACGCCGATCCGACGGTCCCGGCCCGGGTGGGTGTCGACGCCCCGGACACCGTCGAGCCCGGCGGCCACTACCAGGTCACGGCCACGGTCTCGGTACCGCGCGACGGCCGCACCCTGCGCGGCACGTCTCTGTCGCTCGGCCTGCCCGAGGGCTGGAGCGCGAGCCCGCACTCCCCGGTCGGGCTGGGCACCGTGAAGCCCGGCCGGTCGGCCGAGGCGACCTGGACGGTCACCGTGCCCGACGACCAGAAGACCGGCACGATCGCCGTCCTGCGCGCCACCGCGCGCTTCACCCGCAGCTCGTCAACAGGCCCGGCACCGGGCTCGGCACCGGGCTCGGTCACCGGCTCCGTCACCGGCGAGAAGACACTCGCGGCCCAGCCCCCACCGCTCACCACGGGCGAGCACTACGTCAGCGATCTGCCCTTCCAGTCGTCCAGCAACGGCTGGGGACCGGTCGAACGCGACCAGTCCAACGGCGAGAACGCCCAGGGCGACGGACTCCCGCTGCGGCTGCACGACATCACCTACGCCAAGGGCCTCGGCGTGCACGCGGCCGCCTCGGTGCGGGTATGGCTCGGCGGCACCTGCACGAGGTTCACGGCGGCACTGGGCCTGGACCAGGAGACGTACGGACGGCCGGACGGTCCCGCCACGGTCGCCTACAGCGTCCTCGCCGACGGAGTGACCGTCTACGAGAGCGGAACCGTCGACCGCGACACGGCGACCAAGGCGATCGACGTGGACGTCACAGGGGCCCGGCGGCTCGAACTCGTCGTCTCGGACGCCGGGGACGGCAACGCCCTCGACCACGCGGACTGGGCCGACGCCAAGCTCAGTTGCGGAGGCGCGGCCTGATGCCCCGACACGGACAGGCGGTCGGACCACAGCGCAAGAACGCCGGACGAAGGGGAGGACCCGTGCTCGGACAGCTTGGACACCCGCTCGGTCACCGAAGACTCACGGCCATGGTCACGGCCGTGGGGGCCGTACTGGCGGCCCTGTCACCGGCGACTTCCGCTGAGGCCGGAACCCGGCCGCAGGCGTGGACGGGGACGTGGTCGACCGCGCAGCACGCCTCCTACGACCCGGGTACGTCCGAGGTGACCGTGCGGATCCCGGTGCACGTGAGCGCGGGCGGGACGAGCGTGCGGATCCGGTTGACCAACGAGTTCACCGACCAGCCGGTGACGATCGGACACGCGACCGTGGGGCGGCGCACGAGCGGCTCGTCCGTGTCCGGCCCGCGCGAGTTGACGTTCGGCGGGAAGGCAGCCGTGACGATCCCGGCCCACGGGCAGGCCGCGAGCGACGGCGTACGGATTCCCGTCGCGGCCCGCAGCGACCTGGTGGTCAGCCTGTACTTCCCCGGCAGGCTCACCCACGTCAGCCAGCACTGGATGGGGGTGCAGACCGTCTACTGGACGCCCGACGGCGGCGGCGACCACGCCGGGGACGCCGGTGGGGAGGCGTTCACCAAGACGGACTCCACCTTCCCCTTCCTCACGGGAGTCGATGTGCGGGGCGGTTCGGCGCGGGGCTCCGTGGTCGCGCTCGGTGACTCCATCACCGACGGGGCCGCGTCCACCTCGGACGCCAACCGGCGCTGGCCCGACTACCTCGCGGCGCGGCTGTCGGCCTGCACCTCCACTGCCGGAGTGCTGAACGAGGGCATCAGCGGGAACCGCATCACGGCCGGCACCGACGGCAACCCCTCGGCACTGGACCGACTGGAGCGCGATGTGCTGTCCCAGCCGGGCGCCCGCACGGTGCTCCTCTTCGAAGGCGTCAACGACTTGAGTTGGGGCGGCGCCACCGGCGACCAGGTGATCGACGGCATGAAGGAGATCGCCCGCCGGGCCCACGCGCGCGGGCTGCGGGTGATCGGCGCGACCGTCGTTCCGTACCGGGGCTGGGGCGACTACTGGACCGAGGCCAAGGAGGCCGACCGGCAGAAGGTCAACACGTTCGTCCGCGACGGCGGCGTCTTCGACGGCTACGCCGACTTCGACAAGGCGGTCCGCGATCCTGACGACCCCACCCGCTACGCCGCCGCCTTCGACTCGGGCGACCACCTGCACCCCAACGACAGCGGTATGAAGGCGTTCGCCGACGCCGTCGACCTCGCCGGTCTCCGGGTGGCCCGCGACTGCCCCTCGGCCCGCGTCCGGTTCAGCCCGTCCCGTCCGAGTCTGCCGGCCGGACGCGCCACGGAGATCACCGCGACCGTCACCAACTCCGGCCCCAGGGCGGTCACCCGGGTCACGACCGGGCTGCGTCTGCCGCACGGCTGGAGCGCCGAGGCGGAGAGGCCGACGGTCACCAACTCCCTTGCACCCGGCGGGAGTTCCACCATCACCTGGCGCGTGACGCCGTCCGCCGACGCGCCATGGGGGCCGTACGACATCGGCGTGGCCACCTCCTTCCGGCAGGACGGCCGGACGCGCCATGACACCGACACCGAGACAGCCGATGTCGCGCCTGTTCCGTCCGGGGTCCGGCCCCCGTACCGCACGTTCTCCACCGCCGACGACGCCCAGTACGCCCAGAGCGGCGAGCAGTTCGCGATCTGGGCGGGCGGTCAGGACCTGGCCGGCTGGAAGGACGAGAAGGCCGCCATCCATGTGCCGGACTCCGTACCCGCCTCCGGCAGTGTCACCGCCCGCCTCGTCGAGCAGACCGGCAGCGGACCCTCCGCCAAGGCCGGGATCGCCGTAGCCAACGACCTGACCGCCCCGGAGAAGGGCGGCTACGCGGTGCTGACCATGTCCAGGAGCTACGGCGTCGAGTTCATGACCGACAGCGACGGCGACGGGAAGCTCGACACCTGGGCGGGCGGCGGCTCCTCGTACCACCCGGCCTGGCTCAGGCTCGTCCGCGACGCCACCTCCTATACCGCGTACGCCAGTAGCGACGGCACCACCTGGCAGCTGATCGGGACCGCGACCGTGCCGTCCGCGGCCGACGGCGGCCTCGACGCCGGGATGGTCGCGAGCGCCGTCAACCTCGACCACCCCGGCCAGACCACCACAGCCGTCTTCGACTCCTTCTCGACCACCCCCTGAGAGGCCCCCTGTGAACGTCAGCCGTAGACGCTTCCTGACCACGGCCACCGCTCTCGGCTCAGCGGTGCTCCTCGCCCCGCCCGGCGCCGCCCACGCGATCGGCGCCGGCATCCCCGACTACCGGCCCACGAAGGCATCCCTCGACACCCATCCCGTACCGCGCTGGTACAAGGACGCCAAGTTCGGCATCTTCGTCCACTGGGGTGTCTACTCGGTCCCCGCCGGCTCCGCCCGGCAGATGGCCGCCGAGTGGTACCTCTGGTACCAGAGCTTCGACACCGACCCCACCTGGAAGTACCACCGCGACACCTACGGCCAGGACTTCCTCTACGACGACTTCATCCCGCAGTTCAGGGCCGAGAACTACGACCCGGACGCCTGGGTACGGCTGTTCGAGCAGGCGGGTGCCGAGTACTTCGCGCTGACCAGCAAGCACCACGACGGATTCGCCCTGTGGCCCAGCAAAGTGACGGACCGTCACGCGGGCAAGTACGGGCCGAAACGGGACCTGGTCGGCGAGCTGATGGCGGCCGCCCGCAGACGCGGCACGGTACGGCCCGGCCTGTACTACTCGCTCGGCGAGTTCTTCAACCCGGCGCTGGGACGGCCGATGAAGAACTTCTACACCGGCGCAGAGGTCCCGATGACCGGCTACCGCCCCGTCGAGGACTACGTCGGCGACTACGAACTCAAGCAGCTGTACGAGATCATCGACCGCTACGACCCGGAACTGCTGTGGGCGGACGGCCAGTGGTTCCGGCCGGCCGGCAACCCGCCGTGGCGCAGCGAGGAGCCCCTCGCCCACTATTACAACCAGGCCAAGAACCGCAGCCGCCCCAAGGGTGTCGTGGTCAACGACCGCTTCGACACGCATTTCGACTACGCCACCTACGAGCAGCGCACCAACCCCACGATGGACGCCCAGAAGTGGGAGTGCTGCATCACGATGGGCTACTCCTGGGGCTACAACAAGTTCGAGATCGAGGAGGACTACAAGACCTCCGAGTTCCTCGTCCATCTGCTCGCCGATGTCACCAGCAAGAACGGCAACCTGCTGCTGAACATCGGGCCGAAGCCGGACGGCACCATCCCGGACGTCATGCAGCGGCGGCTGCGGGACATCGGCGCCTGGCTGAAGGTCAACGGGCCCGCGGTGTACGGCTCGACGCCCTGGCTGCGGGCCGAGGAGGAGGGCAGCCCGCTCGGCATCCGGTACACCGTCAGCCCGGGCAAGTTCAACATCATCGTCCTCGGCACGCCCAGCGGCACCCTCTCCGTACCCGCGGACATCCCCCACTCCGCGACGTCGCGGATCCGGCTGCTCGGCCACAACCGCCCGCTGAAATGGACCCGTTCGGACGGCAAGCTCCACATCAGCGTCCCGGAGACCCTGCCCAGCGAGATCGCCAACACCTTCACCGTCGACTGGGAGCGGCGGTGACCGGCGTGAGCACACGGACGGACACGCTCGGTCCCACCCTCAGCGTCACCACGGAACCGGCCGAACCGGCCGTCGGCGACGCCGTCACCGCCACCGCGGTCCTCGTCAACGACGGCCCGTTCCCGCTGCGCGGCGCCGTGCTGTACCTGGTGGACCCGGGCGCGACTTCCGCAGCCCGCACCATCCCGCTCGGCGACCTGCGCCGCGGCGAGAAGATCACCCGAAGTTGGCGCACGTCGATGCCGTCCGACGCCGCCGGGGACATCGCGTTCACCGCGCACCTCGTCTTCG
Organism: Streptomyces sp. NPDC005648; assembly: GCF_040605395.1. Taxonomy (NCBI): domain Bacteria; kingdom Bacillati; phylum Actinomycetota; class Actinomycetes; order Kitasatosporales; family Streptomycetaceae; genus Streptomyces; species Streptomyces sp. NPDC005648. The sequence continues at coordinate 19,055 of NZ_JBEXCS010000037.1, forward strand.
ACGTGGACGGACGCAGCTCCGACTGCGCACGGGCCGCGAAGACCGTCAGCGTGCCCTACGAGCCGAACGGCGTGCGGGATCCGTACCGGACGTTCGCCACGACGGACGACGCCCGGTTCGGCCAGTACGGCAGCCAGCTGGTGATCTGGACCGGCGGCGCCGACCTGTCCGGCGGCCGTGACGAGAAGGGCGGCATCCGCCTTCCCGGCGCCGTCGCCGCATCCAGCGTGGTGCAGGTCAAGACGGTCGGTCTCACCGGGAGCGACAACCCGAGCGCCAAGTACGGGATCGCCGTGGCGAACGACCTGACCGCGCCGGAGAAGGGCGGTTACGCGGTGCTGACCATGTCGCAGTCCTACGGTGTGGAGTTCATGACCGACAGCGACGGTGACGGGCACCTCGACACCTGGGCGGGCGGCGGTGCCTCCACCCATCCCGCCTGGCTGCGCCTGATCCGCTCCGGCACCACCTACACCGCGTACTCCACCACCAACGGCCTCGCCTGGAACGAGATCGCGAGCGCGACCGTGCCCTCCGCGACCGGCGCCCTGGACGCCGGCGTGGTGGCCAGTGCGGTGAACCTCAACCATCCCGGCACGACGGTCCGGGCCGTGTTCGACCACTTCACCGTGGAGGAGTCGTGACCGCCTACCGCCCCGAGGAGGACTTCCTCCCGCCGCCCGTCTCGCTCACCGTCACCCCGGCCGCCCCGGAGCCGGGCAAGGCCGTGACTCTGACCGCCACCCTCACCAACACCACCAGGATCGCGCTGCGCGGCACCGTTCTCTATCTCGCCGTGAACGGCACCGGACAACCGGACGGGCTGGGCGGCCTCGCGCCCGGCCGGTCGGTGACCCGCACCTGGCGGACCCGTCTCGCCGACGACGCCGAGGGCCGGATCGTGTTCACCGCGCACGCCCTGTTCGACGTGCACCGCCACGGCTCCGACTGCACGCGCACGACCTCCTCCGTGATGTTGCCGTACCGCTCGCTGTCCGGAGCCTTCGACAACGCGGGGATCGCCTCCGACGACGCCCTCACCGTCGCCGACATCGACGGTTCGCACTCCAGCCTGTCCGCCGAGGCGCTGGCGTCGGTCGGGCTGACTCCGGGCGCCGAGGTCACGTACGACCGTGTGACCTTCACCTGGCCGGACACCGCGCCCGGCAACCTCGACAACGTCGTCAGTGCCGGCCAGACCGTGCTGCTGTCCGGCTCCGGCACCCGCCTGTCCTTGCTCGGCACCAGCACCTGGGGCACGGGCAGGGGCGACGGCAAGGTCATCTACGCGGACGGCACCGAACAGCCCTTCTCCGTCGCCGTCCAGGACTGGTACGGGGCGAACTCCTCCGCCGCCGTGGTGGTCCCCTACCGCCACATCGCCACCGGGCGGGACGACACCCCCGTCAGCCTGTTCACCTTCGGCGTCGACCTGGCGGCCGGCAAGGAGCTGCGTTCCCTGGTCCTGCCCAAGGTCAGTGACGGCCTCCAGTCGGGCGTCCCCGCCCTGCACATCTTCGCCATGACGGTCAACTGAGCTCTGCCGGAGGGATGTTCATGCACACCAACCGAGGCGACCTCGGCAGCACGGGTGTCACGCGGAGAGGAGTCCTCACGGGCGCGGTCGTCCTGGGCGGCGCGGCTCTGCTGGCCCGCCCGCAGGGCGCGTACGCCGCCGGCGGCGCCGTGTTCGACACCGCTCCGGCCGTGGCCGCGCTGAAGCGGCTGCTGCCCGACCATCACCGGCAGATCACCCTGCGGGCCGTCGCCGACGGCACCGACCGCTTCCGGGTCACCGGCCGGGCCGGGCACATCACGGTGGAGGGCACCAGTACCGGGGTGCTGCTCGCCGGCCTGCACACCTACCTGCGGCGGACCGCGCATGCCTCCGTCTCCTGGACCGGCGAGCAGCTGAACCTGCCGCGCACCCTGCCCGCGCCCGCCGAGGAGATCACGGGAACGGCCAACGTGCCGCACCGCTTCGCCTTCAACGACACCAACGAGGGCTACACCGGCGCCTACCGCACCTGGGACGCCTGGCAGCACGAACTGGACGTGCTGGCCCTGCACGGCGTCAACCGGGTCCTCGTCTACATCGGCGGCGACGCGGTGTACTACGACACCTTCCGCCGCTTCGGCTACTCCGACGCGGCGCTGCGCGCCTGGATCCCGGCCCCCGCCCACCAGCCCTGGTGGCTGCTGCAGAACATGTCGGGCTTCGGCGGACCGGTCTCCCGGCAGCTCATCGAGCGGCGGGCCGCACTCGCCGAGAAGATCGTCGACCGGATCCGCGACCTGGGCATGACACCGGTCCTTCCCGGCTACTACGGCACCGTCCCGGACGACTTCCCCGCCAAGCACGGCGGGGACGCGGCGGTGGTGGCGCAGGGCACCTGGGGCGCCTTCAAGCGCCCCGACTGGCTCGACCCGCGCGCCACGGCCTTCCGCGAGGTGGCCGCCGCCTTCTACCGGGCCCAGACGGAGCGGTTCGGGGACAGCACGATGTACAAGATGGACCTGCTGCACGAAGGCGGAAACCCCGGTGACGTACCGGTGGGCGAGGCCGCGAAGGCCGTCGAGGCGGCGCTGCAGAGGGCGCACCCAGGGGCCGTCTGGGCCATCCTCGGCTGGCAGACCAACCCGTCCAGGGCGCTGCTCGACGGCGTCGACAGGAGCCGGATGCTGATCGTGGACGGTCTGTCGGACCGCTACACCACGGTCACCGACCGGGAGAGCGACTGGGGCGGCACCCCGTACGCCTTCGGCAGCATCTGGAACTTCGGCGGCCACACCCCCATCGGGGCCAACGCCCCGGACTGGGTGGAGCAGTACCCCAAGTGGCGTGACAGGAAAGGCAGTTCACTCGCCGGGATCGCGGCGATGCCGGAGGCCGCCGACAACAACGCGCCCGCTCTGGCGCTGTTGACGGACCTCGCCTGGACGCCCGGAACCATCGACCTGGACGACTGGTTCGCCGCATACGCCCTCTCCCGTTACGGCGGCCCTGACCGGCACGCGGCCGCGGCCTGGCGGACGATCCGCGACACCGCGTACGGCATGTCCCGCGCGGACTCCTGGAGCGAGGCACCTGACGGCCTGTTCGGCGCCCGTCCGAGCCTGACGGCGAACAAGGCCGCCGCCTGGGGCCCGGAGAAGGACCGCTACGACACCACCGCCTTCGACACCGCTCTCACCGAACTCCTGGCCGTACGAACCGAGTTGAGAGACAGCTCGGCCTACCGCTACGACGTCGTCGACGTGGCCCGGCAGGTCCTGTCCAACCGCAGCCGGGTGCTGCTGCCGCAGATCAAGGCCGCGCACACGGCGGGAGAAGAGGCTCTCTTCGGCAAGTTGACCAGGACGTGGCTGGACTGGATGGACCTCCTCGACGATCTGCTGGCCACCTCCGGCCGGCACCTGCTGGGGCGGTGGCTCGCCGACGCCCGTTCCTGGGGCGCCGACCGGACCGAGAAGGACCGCCTGGAGTACGACGTCCGCTCCCTCCTCACCACCTGGGGCGGACGCGCGAGCAGTGAAGAGGGCCTGCACGACTACGCGAACCGGGAGTGGGCCGGGCTGGTCGGCGGCCTGTACCGCACCCGCTGGAAGAAGTACTTCGACGCGCTCGCCACGGGCGAGGACCCGGCGACGATCGACTGGTTCGCCCTGGAGGACCGCTGGGCGCACGCGCACGAGACCCATCCGACCGAACCCCATGGCTCCCCGTACGCCCTGGCCCGCCGTGTGCGCGACCTGCTCGCCGCCACTCCCCATCAGGCGGCCCTCACCGCGGCGGCCGACCGGGCGGCGGTGGCCGAGGGCACACCCGCGACGGTGACGGTCACCTTCACCAACAGGAACGGGTTCACGGCGGCACGCGATGTGACCCTCTCCGTCACCCTCCCCCAGGGCATGACGGCGAAGCCGCTCGATCCGGTGCGCACGGCCTCGGTGACATCCGGCGCCACCTTCGCCGCCCGCTTCGAGGTGTCTCTGGCGGGCGAGCCGACGGAACTGGTGGGCCAGGTCGTCGCGGCGGCGGTGTACGCGGGCGGTGGGAGGGCTGTCGCGCCGGTACGGCTGCTCGCCGCGACCGGAGTCTCGGACGCGTACCGCACGGTCTCCTACAACGACGCGGTGTTCGGCCAGTCCGGCGAGGAAATCGCCATCGAGGGCGCCGGGGCGGATCTGTGGGGCGCCACCAACGAGTTCGGGGCGGTGTACCGGGCGGGCGCCTGCCTCGACAAGACCGTAGCCGAGGTCACGGTCACCGCTCAGGACACGACCGGGGGCTGGGCACGGGCGGGGCTCGTGGTCCGCGACGACCTGGCTGTCCAGGGCAGCGCGGGCTATGTGAACCTGGCCATCACGCCGTCCAACGGGTGCGCGCTGAGCTGGGACGCGGACGGAGACGGCCGTTTCGACTCGATCGAACTGTCGGCCTCCTTCACCACGCCGGTGCGGCTGCGGCTGACCAGGTCCGGTGCCTCGTACCTGGGGGAGGCCAGCACGGACGGCATCACCTGGACGACGGTGGGCACCGCCACGCCTTCGGGTGCGGCGACCGCACAGGACATCGGGGTCTTCATGACCGCGGCCAACGGCTGGACGGGCACACGAGGCATGGCCACGTTCGACGGCTTCAAGGTGACCTGAGCCCTACGACCAGGCATCCAAGGGGTTCCTGCATTCGCCGCTCATCCACGCGTTCGACTCCACCCCGCACACCTTTCACCCAGGAGGACGAAGACGAAGCCCGGTCCAGTGACAACGGAATGGCCGGCGGCCCGCACGGGCAGCACTCGGAGGACCCCACACCGCGTTTCGACCACCACGGAGCACCCTCGTGAGCGATGTCGTCTTCACAGCCGACTTCACCTCGGAACGCCAGTGGGTCGCTGGGCGTTCCTGGGCCTATCCCGACGGCGGCCCGATTAACCCGGGCGACAACAAGCTGGACCACCTCACCTCGGACCCGGCCTACTCCCGTACGGGAACCTTCCGTGCCACCCGCCGGACGGACGGCTGGTGGGACACCGGTCTGCTCACCACCGAAGGAAGCGAGGAGGGCTTCACCGTCCGCACCGGTGACCAGCTCCGGAGCAGGGTCTGCCTGCCCGCCGGGGCGGGTGCGTGGCCGGCGATCTGGACCTGGCGGGACGGAGGCAACGAGGTCGACGTCTTCGAATACCACCCCGACAACCCGGACCTCCTGGAACTCTCCAACCACGTCCGGCAGGGGCAGAAGTATCTCCGCAGTCCGGCCGTGCGGCCTGGCGCGACCGTCGAACTGCAGGTCACGTTCGGCCGCCACGATGTGGTGTGGGAGCTCGACGGGACGCGGGTCTTCGCCGACGGACGGGGTGTGGGCGCCCGCTGGCACGCGTATCTGATCGTCAACCTCTCCGTCTGCGCGGGCCGCTACCACCCGCCTCCCGACCCCACGGCCACCGAGCTCTCCTTCCGAGTCGAGACCCTCACCGTGCACCGCCCCTCGATGCCCTCGGTGCCGCATCCGGCAGTCCCGGAGGTCCGCAGCGAGTGGGTGGCAGGCGCCGAATCCTGATCGGCGATCAGTGCCGGCCACGTAGCAGGATGCGCGCGCCGCACAACAGGATGCGCGTGCCGACCGCACGTGTCCCGGCCCTCGGCATGGGCACCCGGTGGCCATGGAGATGCCGACCTCGCCCTTGATCGACCGTTCACTGCCCGCTCTCGCCAAGGGCTACACGTGGCTGCCGGGCCTGCTGCGCGACCGACCCGACGGGGTGACCCGCACCCGGGTCATGGGCAAGCCCGCGCTCGTCGTACGCGGACCTGAAGCGGTGCGGTTCCTCTACGACGAGGACCATGTGCGCCGCGGCGGCGCCCTGCCGGAGCCGGTGCTGAGAACCGGCGCGGGTGCGCGCGGTGGCTTCGCCGTACGGGACGTGCGCGTGCCGAGCGTGCGTACGCTCACGGCCGTGTGACACCCCGCGACATGGGCCGTGGCGACCGGGGTGTCCGCACTCCGGTCGCGCGCGTCGACGACGCTCTCACGTCATTCCGTCGGCTGCTCGGGGTCCTTGCCGGCTCCTGGTTCCGCCATCCGCCGGTGCGCCGCGGCCTTGACCCCGTCGGGCAGCACCTTTCCGGCCAGCTCCTGAGCCTTCGTCTTCAGCGAGCCGGCCACGGTCTTCTTCTCGCCCTTCACGATCGCCTCGTACACCTGCTCGGCCACCGTGGCGGGATCGTCCTTCTTCATCGTGCCGATCCGGGTGTCGTCCGCCATGCCGGCCCGGCGGAAGAAGTCCGTGTCGGTGCGCCCCGCGCTTCACCATGGCCCGCAGCAGTGGCTTGGCCAGCCGCACGGCGGCAGTGACGTTGAGGTCGATGACCTCCTGGTCGTCGGTGAGGTCGGTGTCCACGAACGCGCCGCCCCGGCCGACTCCGGCGTTGAGGACGACGACGTCGACGGTCAGTCCGTCGAGTGCGTCCAGCAGCCGGTACCGGCCCTCGGCGGCCCGTAGATCGGCGCGCACCGCGCGGACCTCGGCGCCGGTCTCCCGCAGGGACAGCGCGGCGGACTCCAGCCGGTCGTCCTCGGCGTTCACCACGAGGTCGTAGCCGTGCAGCGCGAACTGACATGCCAGCTCGTCGCAAGCACCGGCCCCCTCGTTCGGGTACAGGTTTCCTGTTCGCTGGCTTTCAGACATGTGATGGAGAACAATGCTCATGCCTTCCGTACCATCACTACGACACAGCTGTGCGGCAGCAACCATGGCAACTCACGGGTCACCAGGCTGCGCAGCGTCCGTGCGGGACACCGCACACGCAGCAGTCTGCCGACCGGCGGCCGACGCAACCGGAAGAGGGAGTCAGGACCATGTCCGAAACCAAAGCTGTCACCACCGAGTTGACGGCACAGTACGGAGCGCAGGTGGCCAACGACCTGGAGCGCAACCTCAAGGAGCAAGACCGTATCCGCGAGGAGATCGAGGGACTTGAGGCGCAGTTGGCCGCCCTCCAGCACGACCACACCATCCTGGTGAACGTCCAGGAAGCCCTCGGCCTACCCAGCACGCCCGCGCAACCAGCACCCGAAGAAGCAGTCGCAGCGGTGCCCGCGCCCCGCGAGAAGGCGCCCGCGCCCGCGGCACGCCCGGGCAGGCAGAGGAGGGCCGCCAAGGCAGCCGAGAAGACAGCACCGTCCGCCAAGAAGCAGAGCCGTAAGCAGAGCACCGCCGCCTCATCGGCTGGAGCACGGGCTGTGCCCAAACTCGTCGACCTCGTCCGCGAGAACCTGACTGGCCAGAGCGAGCCGCGCTCCGCCGCCGAGATCTCCACCGAACTCGAACAGCTGCACCCCGACAGGGAGATCAAGACCAAGATCGTGCGCCTCACCCTCGAAGGACTCGTGGCCAAGAACCAGGCGCAGCGCACCAAGCAGGGCCGCTCGGTCTTCTACACCACCCCGGACGCCTCCGAGGCCACCCAGCCCGACTCCAAGGACGAAGCCGAGACCGAGTCCGCCTGACGACTCCGCCTCCTGTTCACATCACAGACTGGACGGAGGGCGTCACCCCCCGTGGGCGCGAGCCGGACTCCGCACCGCATCCTCCGTGGTGCTGCATGGGACGGTGTTCACACCATCAGGCGGGCACCCGACGACGGCGTCCGGCATGGCTCCCATGCCGGACACCTGCCTCGTGTCCGCTGACACCGAGGCCGAACCCTGGGGTTGCCTGCCCTCCGCCGGCGGCATGCCCGCCCCGATCCGCCTACGCGACGATCTTCGCTACGGAGTCACAGGCCAGGTTCGCGATGCGGTCGTCGGTGGTGTCGTCCGCTCCGCCCACCCCGATGGCACCGATGACCTCCCCGTCGGCCGTCACGATGGGCACTCCGCCGGCGACCGGCAGAAGGTTGGCATCGACGAGGTGGGGAGGTGCCACCTGCATCCGCGGGGACGCGGCGAAGGCCGCGAACTTGGCGGTCGGGACGCCGCTCACGGCTGATGTGTACGCCTTGCGTCGCGCGGTCTCCACACCGAGCAGGCCCACACCGTCGTCGCTGAGCAGGACCTTGGTGACGCCGCTTCGGTTGACCACGACAGCGCACACCTTGTGCCCCTCGGCCCTTCCTGCTTCCAGAGCGGCGAGTGCGGCGCCGTGGGCGATCTCGTAGCTGAGCGGCTCTCGCATGGAGCGGTTCCTTCCCTGGCCGGCCGCAGGGTCTCGCGGCCGTCGTCCGTGGCGGAAGGCCAGTATGTCGCCGCCGAGCCATGAATGTGAAGAGGTGCTCGCATTCACATATGCTCACCAGTCAGCGACTGCGCGTCACCGCCCCGGCGCGCCGAGCAGGGACAGGCAGGCGACGTTCACCAGTTCGTCGGTGAGCTGACGCCACGTCAGCGGCCGGTCGGACTCGAAGAGATCGCCGTAGAGCACGCGGTTCTGGCAGGCCCCGTAGATCAGGCGGTAGACGACGTCCAGGCGTCGCTCCGGATCCGGCGCGGCGATCATCGGAATGATCGGCTCCAGGAACCGGCGGAAGACCCGGTCGGCGTGGATGGCAGCCTCCGAACCGACCCGGGCCACCACGGGATCGGTCGCCCCCGCGGCCAGGAAGACGCGCATCAGCCGCTCGTGCGTCTGATAGGTCTCGGCGAGTCCGGTGACCGCCGAGGCGACCAGCGCGGCCGGGTCCGTGCTCAGCGGGGCGAAACGGCGGACGATGTCGGCGTTGAACTGCTCGATCATGTCGTGCTGCAGGGCCGCGATCAGACGGTCCTTGTCACCGAACCGCCGGTAGACGCTGCCGACCGAGACGCCCGCCCGGGAGGCTACGGCCGCGACGGTGAGCGCCTCGGTGCCGCCCTCTTCGAGCAGGGCCGTGCCCGCTTCCAGGATCCGCTGCTGGGTCAGCCGACTGCGGGCCTGCTGCGCCGGCGGCAGATCGAGTGACGGTTCGGTACTCACCGTCCCAGCCTATACACCGACGGCATCCGCTCCGAGGGCCCGCCCGCTCGGCCGCCCGGTGAACCCGGCCCTTGACGACCGCGGAACGTAATGCGAATGTGAATACACAATCCTATTCAAGGACCACGCACGACGGCGCCCTCGCAGACGGCCCTCCCCCACCCCTGCACGCGCCCCGGCTGTGCGCCAGAGCCGCACGGGAGACAGCACATGACCACCACCGCTTCAGAGTTCGACACCGGTACGGGTTACGGCCGCCCGAAGCCCTCGTACAACGCCCGGCTGCGCGAGGTCGGGCCCGGTACGCCCATGGGCGAGGCCCTGCGCCGCTACTGGCACCCGATCGCCAGCTCCGAGACTCTCGTCGCCGGCGCCCTGCCGCAGAAGACCCGAGTCCTGGGCGAGGACCTCGTCGTCTTCCGGGACGGCCAGGGCAACCCCGGCGTCGTGATCGAGCGCTGCACCCACCGCGGCGCCAGCCTCTTCTACGGCCGCGTCGAGGACGACGGCATCCGCTGCTGCTACCACGGCTGGAAGTTCGACGTACAGGGCCGCTGCGTCGAGCAGGCCTGCGAGCCGGCCCTGGGACGCCGACGCGACGCCGCCCGCCAGCCCTGGTACCCCGTCGAAGAACGCTACGGTCTGGTCTTCGTCTACATGGGCCCGCCCGAGCTGAAGCCCGAACTCCCCCGCTACGACGCGCTGGAGAACCCCGCCGAGGACGAGAGGTACTTCGCGAGCTGGCCGGTGCCGCACGCGGCGGTCCTCGGCATGCCGACCGACTTCAGCTGGCTCAACATCTACGAGAACTCGGCCGACCCGACCCACGTCACCTGGCTGCACTCCACACACAGCGGATACCAGATGCTGGGCACCGGCACCTTCGGCTTCCCCGAGAACTTCTACGACCCGGCGACCATCGCCGAGCGTGTGACGTACGAGCGCACCGACCACGGCGTCAAGTACACCCAGCGCTTCGAGGCCGAGGGCGAGGGCGGCGAGGTCACCGAGTACAGCTTCGAGGTCGAGCAGCACCTTCCGAACGTCTTCGGCCTGCCGGACTTCGTGAAGGTGACCCCCGACGCACGGCACGACCAGTTGCTGTGGGTCGTCCCCTCGGACGACACCAGCCACCGGCTCTTCTTCTCCATCCGCGGCAACGACCCCGAACGCATGGTCCGCTTCGTCATCGGCATCACACAGAACGGCAAGCAGAACCACGAACTGACCGACGAGGAGCGCCAGAAGTTCCCCGGAGACGCCGAGGCCCAGGGCTCGCAGGGCGCGATCACCCTGGACTCCGAGGAGACCCTCGCCACCGGAGACCGCGGCGTCGTCATGCTGCGCCGGATGCTTCTGACGATGGCTGACGATGTCGAAGCCGGCCGCGACCCGATCAACATCGTCCGCGACCCGTCGCAGATCCTCCATGTCGACTCCGGCATCTTCACCCTCGGCAAACGCCGGGCGGACGACAGCGACGCCAAGGCCGACGACACCGACACCAACGCCGGTGTCACGGCTGGAATCTGAGCGAGCCCCATGAGCGACGAATGGCTCGACACCATGGTGATCACCAGGCGCGACGCGACCGCGCGGATCGTGGTGCTCGACCTGATCAGCCCCGACGGTGCCGACCTCCCGGAGTTCGCCGCCGGCGCCCATGTCGACGTACTCCTGGAAGGTGAGGGCGCCGCGGGACTGGTCCGCCAGTACTCGCTGTGCGGGCCGCCCCAGGACCGCACCCGGTACCAGCTGGCCGTGCTGGCCGAGACGGCCTCGCGCGGCGGTTCACTCGCGATGCACCGGCTCCGCGCGGGAGACACACTGCGCATCTCGCGTCCGCGCAACAGGTTCGGCGTCTCGGACCGGGCCCGCCGCCATCTGCTGGTGGCGGGCGGCATCGGCATCACCCCCCTGCTGGCCATGGCCCACGCGCTCCAGGCCACGGGCGCGGCATACGAGTTGCACTACTGCGCGCGCAGCCGTCCGGACGCCGCCTTCCTCGACGAGCTGGAACGCGATCCGCGCGTACGGCTGCACTTCGACGACGGCCCGGACGACCAGCGCTTCAGCGTCGACGCCCTCGGTCCGGCCGCCCCCGACACGGCGCTCTACGTGTGCGGGCCCGGAGGCTTCATGGACTTCGTGATCTCCTCCGCGCGGGCGTCGGGCTGGCCCGCCGACGCGATCCACAAGGAGCGCTTCGCCCCCGTGCAGGACGCCGACGCTCACACGGAGGGCGGCGCGTTCACGGTGCGGCTCGCCAAGACCGGTGGCGAGTACGAGATCAAGGACGGCGAGAGCGTCCTCGACGTCCTGCTCGCCAAGGGCATCGACGCTCCCCACTCCTGCCGGCAGGGGATCTGCGGCGAGTGCATCGTGCGCGTACTCGCGGGAGAACCCGACCACCGCGACGACATCCTGACCGACCGGGAACGCGCCGACGGCCTGTTCACCACGTGCTCGTCCCGAGCACACTCACCGATTCTGGAGCTGGACCTGTGACGACGGCATCCACCTCGACCAGCAAGGCGGTTCAGGCGATCGAGGAGGCGGAGTCCGCCTGGCTCGTGGCACTCACCGAGGGCGAAGAGGCCATGACCGCCCTCATGCTCGACGACAGCCGGGCGGTCCACGGCCCGGTCGGGAAGATCGACGACGGCCGGACCTTCGCCCACTTCACCTGGACCCGCCGCCGCCATGTCTTCGCGAAGGCCGAGGAGCTCACCGTCACCGTGCGCGGCAACACGGCCATCACGACGTGCCTCCAGGAGATGCACATCGTCTTCGACGAGAACCTCCCGCCGTTTCCGGTGCAGGAGGCCGTGACGCGCGTATGGGAGGAGACCTCCGAAGGCTGGCGCCTGGCACACATGCACCAGGCCAAGCGCATGCCGCCGGTCTGACGCCCCGAACGGCGGGCAGCCGTGTCCGAACGCCGCTGTTCGATGAACGGACAACAGGCTTCAGGACCGGCCGCCTGCCCAGGAGAGTTCGACATGCAGGGTTCGTGCGGCAGTGAGCCGCTGTCGTGGAGATGAGGCAACACATGTCAGCCACTCAGACCGAGGCACCCACGTCCGGCGCGGTCCGGACCAGCGACCTCCTCATCGCGGGCGAGCGCGTCGCGGCCAGGGACGGCCGCTACTACGAGACGACCGAGGCCCTGACCGGTGAACCGATCGCCCGGGTCGCCGCGGCCTCCGTCGAGGACGTCGACCTCGCGGTGGACGCGGCGGCGGGCGCCCTCGCGGAGTGGTCGGGCCTTCCGCCCGCCGCCCGACGGTCCGTCCTGGAGCGTGCGGCCGCCCTGCTCGGCGAACGCACCGACGAGATCGTGGCCACGATGAGCCGCGAGATGGGCGCCACCCTGCCCTGGTGCGGCTTCAACGTCCATGTCGCCAAGGGCATGCTCGTCGAGGCCGCCGCGCAGGCCTACGCCGCCGTCGGCGAAGTGATCCCCTCGGACGTGCCCGGCCTCACCGCCCTCGGCGTACGTCAGCCGGTCGGTGTCGTCGTCGGCATCGCACCATGGAACGCTCCGCTGATCCTGGGCGTGCGTGCCATCGTGTGGCCGCTGGTGTGGGGCAACACCGTGGTGCTGAAGTCCTCCGAGCAGACACCGCTCACCCAGGCCGCCATCGTCCAGGTGCTGCACGACGCCGGCATACCCGCCGGGGCGGTCAACCTCATCAGCAACGCGCCCGACGACGGACCGGCCGTCGTCGAGGCGCTCATCGCCCACCCCGCCGTCACGCGCGTGAACTTCACCGGGTCCAGCAAGGTCGGCCGGATCATCGGCGAACTCGGCGGCCGCCACCTGACCCGCGTGGTCCTCGAACTCGGCGGCAAGGCACCCTTCCTGGTGCTTCCCGACGCGGATCTGGAGGAGGCCGCCGCGGCGGCGAGCTTCGGCGCCTTCATGAACCAGGGCGAGATCTGCATGTCCACCGAGCGCGTCATCGTGGACCGGAGCGTCGCCGACGAACTGTCCGTCCGGCTGGCCGAGCGGGCCGCCAAGCTGGTCGTCGGGCCCCCGAGCGACCCCGGCTCCCAGATCGGCCCCCTGGTCCACGCCGCCGCCCGGGACCATGTCGTCGCGCTGATCGAGGACGCCCGTGACAAGGGTGCTCGGGTCCTGACCGGGGGCACGGCCGACGGCCTGTTCGTGAAGCCCACGGTCCTGCGCGGTGTCACACCGGACATGCGTGTCTACCGCGAGGAGTCCTTCGGCCCGGTCGTCTCGATCATCGAGGTGGATTCGACCGACGAGGCCGTCGCGGTCGCCAACGACACCGAGTACGGCCTCTCCGCCGCCGTCTTCGGCAAGGACGCGGCCGCCGCGCTCGACGTGGCCCGCCGGATCAAGTCCGGTATCTGTCACATCAACGGTGCCACCGTCCACGACGAACCCCAGATGCCCTTCGGCGGGGTCGGCGCCAGCGGCTGGGGCCGCTTCGGCTCCCGCGCCGCCCTGGAGGAGTTCACGGAACTGCGCTGGATCACCATCCAGTCGGGCTCCCGCCACTACCCCATCTGATGGCCCGACGAGGTGTACTGGGGAGACCCCGTATTGCGGATCTCCGGCCCTTCCAAGGAGTCAACAATGTCGCAGAGTGACAAGGATCGCCACGAGATCCGGCAGCTCGTCGAGAACTGGGCGCTGTGGCGCGACGCCGGGGACTGGGACCGCTTCGCCACGGTCTGGCACCCGAACGACGGCTGGATGAACGCCACCTGGTTCCAGGGCAGCGCCACCGACTTCATCAAAGCCAGTCGTGACGGCTTCGAGAACGGGGTGAGCATCCTCCACTTCCTGGGGGGTCACACCGCGGACATCGCCGGCGACCGCGCCGTCGCCCAGACCAAGATGACCATCAACCAGCGCGCGAACATCGACGGCGTGGAGGTCGACGTCGTCTGCACGGGCCGCTTCTACGACTTCCTCTCCCGCCACGCGGGACGCTGGACCCTGGTACGCAGGCAGCCGATCTACGAGAAGGACCGGCTCGACGTCGTCGACCCCGCTGCCTCACTCACCCTTGACGCCGACCTGCTGAACCGGTTCCCGACGGGTTACCGGCACCTGGCCTATCTGCAGACGAAGGCGGGTTTCACGGTGAAACAAGGACTCCCCGGCCTCACCGGCGCAGCGGTCGAGCAGCTCTACTCGGAAGGCAGACAGTGGCTCACGGAAGCCTGATGCGGTTCACCCACGAAACCCTCCCTCAGCGCGTCGTGTTCGCGGCGGGAGGATCGCCCGCCGCCGTGGCGGCGGAGGTCGGGGCACTCGGGGGCACCAAGGTCATGCTGATCGCCTCCGACCGCGAGAAGGAGCCGGCCGACCCGATCGCCAAGGAGACTCCGGTCGTGCTGCGTCATGAGGAAGTCGTGATGCACGTACCGGTCGAGGTCGCGGAGCGAGCCCGACGGGCCGCGGCCGACGCGGGCGCGGACATCCTGGTCAGCGTCGGAGGCGGCTCTACCACCGGCCTGGCCAAGGCCGTGGCGATGACCACCGGTCTGCCCATCGTCGCCGTGCCCACCACCTACGCGGGCTCCGAGGCCACCAACGTCTGGGGCCTGACCGAGGGCGAGACCAAGACCACCGGCGTGGACGCCAGGGTGCTGCCCTCCTCCGTCGTCTACGACGCCGCTCTGCTGACCACGCTCCCCGGTGAGATGACCGTGGCCAGCGGTCTGAACGCGATGGCCCACTGCGTCGACTCGATGTGGGGACCACGCGCCGACCCGATCGACCGGGCCTTGGCACAGGAGGGCATCCGTGCCCTGGCGGCCGGCCTGCCCGCGGTGGCCGAGGACTCGGCCGACGTCCCGGGCATCGAGCAGACCCTGTACGGCGCCTACCTCGCCGCCGTCGCCTTCGCCTCGGCCGGCTCCGGCATGCACCACAAGATCTGCCATGTCCTCGGCGGCATGTTCAACCTCCCCCACGCCCAGACCCACGCGGTCGTCCTGCCCTACGTGCTGGCCTTCAACGCCCCGCACGCCCCGGAGGCGGAGGCTCGGATCGCGCAGGCCCTCGACCCGGGCGGCACCCACAGCACGGCGAGCGCCGGACTCGCCGCCCTGCGTGAGGTGCTGGGCGCGCCCCGGGCCCTGCGCGACTACGGCATGCCCGAGGACGGTATCGCCAAGGCGCTCGGGCCGATCATGAAGGCGATCCCGGCCAACAATCCCACCCACGTCACCTACGCGAACCTGACTCTGCTGCTGCAGGCGGCATGGGCCGGCGAACCGATCAGCTGAAAGAGGCCGCCATGGCTACCCACGTCAACCCCGACTCGGCCCGCACCGACGCCTCCGGCGCGATCCACCGCGAGGTGTCGCCGGAGCAACAGGCCGTCGAGCAAGGGCTGGTGGACCATGTCGTCGCCTCCTTCGCCGCCTGCGCAGACCCCCGGCTGCACGAGCTCATGGTCTCCCTCGTGAGGCACCTGCACTCCTTCGTCCGTGAGGTCCGGTTGACCGAGGAGGAGTGGGGGACGGCGATCAACTTCTTCACCGAGGCCGGTCACATCACCGACGACGTCCGGCAGGAGTTCATCCTGCTGTCCGACACCCTCGGCGTGAGCATGCAGACGATCAACGTCAACAACCAGGCGTACCAGGGCGCCACGGAGGCGACCGTCTTCGGCCCGTTCTTCGTCGAGGACGCCCCACGGATCGAACTCGGCGAGGACATGGCCTTCGGCGCCCCCGGCGAGCCCTGCTGGGTCGAGGGCACCGTCACCGACACCGACGGCACCCCACTCCCCGGCGCGCGGATCGAGGTCTGGGAGGCCGACGAGGACGGGCTCTACGACGTGCAGTACGACGCCGCGAAGCGCGCCGGCCGCGCCCATCTGTTCTCGGCTGCGGACGGCGGCTACCGGTTCTGGGGGCTGACCCCGACGCCGTACCCGATTCCCGATGACGGTCCGGTCGGCAAGATGCTCGGCGCGGTCGGCCGCTCGCCGCTGCGCGCCGCCCACCTGCACTTCATGGTCTCCCACGAGGAGGCGCGCACGCTGGTGACGCACATCTTCCCCGAGGGCGATCCCATCGGCCGCGAGGACACCGTCTTCGGCGTCAAGGACTCGCTGATCAAGCGGTTCGAGCGGCAGCCCGCGGGCACGCCGACTCCCGACGGCCGGGTCGTCGACGGTACCTGGAGCCGGGTGCGCTTCGACGTCGTCCTCGCTCCCACGGGTGTGTGACGCCGACGTGCGACGAGGGGCGGTCCTTCCGGACCGCCCCTCAACTGTGCTGGCCGCTAGGTCAGTTGGGCAGCAACTCCGCGAAGTCGCGTACCGGTCGCGATCCGTCCCAGCCGACCGATGCCCGCCAGACAGCGGAGAACATGTGCCGCGTGAGCTCGCTGTCCTGGACCAGCTCGATCATCCCCGGGGCGCCTTCGCCGCCGTCCAGGAAGAAGACCTCGCCCCCCGGCGCCACGTCACGGAAACACACCACCGCACCTCTCGACGCGCGGTGTTCGACCTCGGCCACGACGTTCGGGACGACCTTGGCGACGTGGTGGAAGCCGTAACCCCGGCGTTCGCGGGCCTCCTTGTAGATGGAGGGCTGGTCGTCGAGGGTCTGGACGAGCTCGATCATCATGTGCCCCGAGAAGGCGAGCGCGAGGGTGAACTCCGCCTTCCCGGGCTCGCCTCGGTAGGTGGAGCCCTCGCCGCCCATCCGCTGGTTCACGAACCAGGGTCCGACGCCGAGTTGGCCGGTCCACCAGCGCATCCCGGCACCGAGATCAGGGACCGCGTACGCGAACTGGACTACGGCGTCGGTCGGTTGACCGAAGGGAAACTCCACGGTGGTCGTCCTCTCTACGCCACTGGGCGGATGAAGCTGGTGAGGCCGCCGTCCACCAGGAGGGCCGTACCGGTGATGTAGCCGGCCTCCGAGGAGGCCAGGAAGAGTACGGCGTCGGCGAGTTCCTCCGGCTCCCCTTCCCGGAGCATGGGCGTGCTGAGCCTGATCCGCTCCCGGAAGGCGTCCGCTCCCCCGGGCGCGAGGCCTGTCGTACGGGAGGCGATGTCGGTGTTCATACCGGCCGGAATGACGATGTTGACGCGGATACCGTCGGCGACGACCTCGGCGGCGAGAATGCGTGTCAGGTGCTCCAACGCGGCTTTGCTGGCTCCGTAGGCGGCGGTTCCCGCGCTGGCCCTCCGGCCGGCGGCCGACCCGCAGAAGACGACGGCCCCGCCGGGTGTGAGCAGGGGCCTGAGCCCCTGCACGAGGAAGTACGAGCCCTTGACGTTGGTGTCGAACACGCTGTCCCAGGTGGCTTCGTCCATGTCGCCGAGGCGCTTCATGCCGGCGCGACCGGCGTTGATGTACGCGGCGTCCACATGGTCGACCTGCTCGGCGACCTCACTCAGCGCGGCCTTGACGCCGGCCACCGAGGACAGGTCGGCCGACACGGTGATCGTGCCGTCGCCGATGAGAGCTCTCGCGACCTTCAACTGGTCGGAATCGCGCGCGATGATGACCACGCGCGCGCCCTCCCGCGCGAAGGCCTGTGCCGTCGCAAGGCCCAGTCCTCTGCTGCCGCCCGTGACGAGGCAGGTCTTGCCGAGGAAGCGCCGGCGTCGGTCCTCGACGGGCAGGTCGCGGCTCATGCGTCCACCTCAATGCCACCGAAGGGAGCACCGCCGTTGAGGACGCGCTCCTCGGGAGGAATGGGCGCGAGGCTCACTCGTACGTCGATGCAGGTCGGTCGGCGGGCGGCGAGGGCCGCCTCGATCGCGGGCCGCAGCCGGCCCGGCTCGGTGACGTCGACACCGTCCGCGCCGAGGGCTCGTGCCACACCGCTGTAGGAGCCGTTCTCCAGACGGTTGTTGGTGACACGGTCCTCGCCGAAGATGAACTGCTGGGTGTGCAGGGTGGCGCCCCAGGCCCGGTTGTTCAGCACGATCACGACGACCGGGAGTCCCGCCCGGACGAGGGAGTCGAACTCGGCGAGGCTGTAGCCGACGGCGCCGTCGCCGGTGACGAGGATCGTCGCCCGGTCGGGACGGGCGTACTGCGCTCCCAAGGCCACGCCGAAGTTGCTGCCCATGGCGCTGAGGTAGCCGTGGCCGAGGTAGTGGGACAGCGGTGCGAGCGCGATCGTCTCGGAGAGCCACAGCTCGGTCAGGGCGCCGTCGACGACGACGGTGGCCTGCTCGGGGACGCTCCCGGCGATCGTACGGACCGCGAGGTAGGGGTGGATCGCGGCGTCCTCGTGTTGCTCGGTCTCGGCGGCGAGCGCGGAGCGGCGGGTGGCGGAGATGTCCCGCAGGGCCGCGAGCCAGTCCTCGCGTCCCGAAGGCATGCCGCTGTCACCGAGCCGTTCGTTCAGCAGGGCGATCGTGCCGACCGGGTCGGCCTGGACGCCGAGTTCGACATCCTGCAGTCGGCCCAGCTCACGTCCGTCGGGGTCGATCTGGAAGATCCGCGCGCTCTTCGGGAGGAGCCGTCCGGTGCCGAACTGGGTGGCCATGCCGAACCGCAGCCCGAACATCAGGACCAGGTCGGGCCGCTCGTCCTCGGGGACGGTGGCCAGGGTCTGGAGGA
Source organism: Streptomyces sp. NPDC005648 (assembly GCF_040605395.1). Taxonomy (NCBI): domain Bacteria; kingdom Bacillati; phylum Actinomycetota; class Actinomycetes; order Kitasatosporales; family Streptomycetaceae; genus Streptomyces; species Streptomyces sp. NPDC005648. The sequence goes on from NZ_JBEXCS010000037.1 coordinate 37,597, forward strand.
GGCCGACGTGCTGTGCGGAGCCCACGATCGCTCCGAGGCCCTCCCAGTCGGAGAAGAGGGGCACTCCGGTGCGGGCGGCGAACTCGTGCAACTGCGCCCGTGCTTCGGCGGTGACGAAGGACTTGCCGACCAACGCGATCGGGCGCCGGGCGGTGCCGAGCGCCTCGACGATACGGTCGACGGCACCGGCCGGGGATGGACCGGTGCCGTCGACCTCGACGCGGTAGTCGTCGACAGCGTCGACGTCCACCGACTGGCGCAGGACGTCCCAGGGAATGTCCAGAAGCACCGGGCCCTTGGGCTCCGACCGCGCGATGCGGATCGCCTGGGCGACCAGCCGCGGGATCAGCTCGGTGCGGGTGACTCGGTGCGCGAACTTGGTCACCGGGGTCGCCATGGCGACCTGGTCGAACCCGGCCTGCTGGTCGTTGACCTGGTCCGTCTCCAGGGGGCCCGAGCCCGCGATGTACAGGACCGGGGTCCGGTCCAGGTAGGCGTTGGTGACCGAGGTCAGGACGTTGGTGAAGCCGCCCCCGGCCGTGACGACGGCGACGCCCAGCTCCCCCGTGACCCGTGCGTATCCCTCGGCCGCGTGACCGGCGTTCACCTCGTGACGTACGTCGACGACCCGCAGCTTGGCGTCCAGGGCGTCCTGGAGGATGCCGTCGATATGTGCTCCGGGCAGTCCGAAGGCCACGTCGACCCCGGCTCGCCGCAGCGTTCTGACGACGAGCCCACTACCGGTTGCGGTTGCCATGCGATGGTCCGCCTCTCAAGACGTACTCGGGGTTTCGACAAGGGGCGCTGAGGCCGGGCCGCGTCTCGGGCCGCCCGTGCCGCAGTCTGGGTGGGGTCGTGGGGGACGACAATGGCTGTGTTCGTTGGACGGCCAATGTCTTGATCGGCATCACACGGTCGTGACCCCGCCGACCGGGCTGTTCATGGAACCGCTTTCAGGTCTACGGCATCCTGAGCACAGCCTTGATCACCCGCCCGGAACCGGTTTCCGTCCACGCCCGGGCGAAGTCGCCGAACGGGAACTCCTCGATCATGCGGTCGAAGGGGAACCGTCCCGCCCGCCAGTACTCGACGAGTTGAGGGATCAGCACATGGGGGTTGGCCGAGCCCCCGATGATCCCCTGGAGCCGGCGCCCGCCGGCGAGCAGGAAACCGGTGTCCGGGATCCATTCGCCCGCGGGTGCCACCACATAGCCGAGTGTGCCTTCGACAGCGAGGCATGTCGTCGCCGTCGCGTAGACGGACGGTACGTCCGCGGTGACGTACGCGAAGTCGAAGCCCTCGGGCTCGATGTCCCGCAGCGCCTGTTCGGCACCGGCACCGCCCAGCACGGTGTCCGTCGCTCCCAGCTCCCGGGCGAGGTCGAGCCGGGGCTGGTCGATGTCGACGGCGACGATGTGCCGGGCCCCTGCGAGACGGGCCGCCATGACGGCCGAGAGCCCCACGCCTCCGGTGCCGAACACGGCGATCGACTGTCCGGGGCGCAGCCGGAACGCCTCCAGGACCGAGCCCGCTCCCGTGATGACACCGCAGCCCAGCGGTCCCATCAGGTGCAACGGGATGTCCTTCGGCAGCAGGACCGCGCTCCGCGCGGGAGCCAGCGCGTACGTCGCGAAGGACGACTGTCCGAAGAACATCGCCGCGATCCGGTCACCGTCCTGGGAGACGGGCGAGCTGCCGTCGAGGCGTGCGCCGCCGAAGGCCACCCGCATCGCCTCATGGCAGTAGGTGGGCCGTGCGTCGAGGCAGCGGGGGCACACACCGCAGGAGTTGCCCGAGAGCACCACATGGTCACCGGGCACGAGGCGGGTCACGCCGGCACCGACCGCCTCCACGACGCCCGCGCCCTCGTGTCCGAGCACGATCGGGCGGGGAACGGGAACCCCGCGGCCGTGGTGCGCGTTGATGTCGGTGTGGCAGATGCCGGTCGCCACGATACGTACCAGGACCTCGTCCGGCCTCGGTTCACCGAGGTAGGCCTGCTCCAGGCCGGGGGCGGTGCCGCTCTCACGTGACACCGCCGCGGTGATCTTCATGAGACGGCGGCCTCCGGGTCGTACTCGTAGATCCAGCCGTTCTTCTTGAGCGGGTCGGCCTGCGAGTACCGCAGGTCGCGTGCCTGCTGCTCGGGGCCGTCGGGGAGGTGGTTGATGTGCGACCTGCCGTGCGACACCTCCTGCAGACGGGCGGTACGGCGTCGGCGCAGCTCCTCGTAGCGGGCCAGCGCGGCGATCGGGTGGTCCGGGTCGGCCGCGAGGCACAGGGCGAGGACGGCGCCGTCCTCGATCGCCTGGGCGGCGCCCTGCGCGAAGAACGGGAACATGGGGTGGGCCGCGTCGCCGAGCAGGGTCGCGTTGCCGCGGTTCCAGCGGTCGAGGGGTTCACGGTCGAGCAGCGCCCAGCGCCCCGGGGTCTCGGCCGCCCTGATCAGGTCCACCAGCCGGGAATCCCAGCCGGCGAACTCGGCGAGCAGGTCCTCGACCGTCGCGGTGGCCGTCCACGATTCCACGCTGTCGGCTCCGGCCGGCGCGAAGGCGACGAGGTTGATGGCCTCCTCGCCGGAGACCGGGTAGTGCACGAGGTGGTGTTCCGGACCGATCCAGAGCGTCTGCGCCCGCCGCCTGGCGAAGTCGGGCGCCTTCTGGGCCGGTACGAGGGCCCGGAAGGCGCAGATGCCCGACTCCCGCGCCTGGGTCGGGCCGACGATGGCGGCGCGCACGCGTGAGTGGACGCCGTCGGCGCCGATGAGGATGTCGGGCCGGACCGCCTCGCCGTCCTCGAAACGCAGAACAGCCCGGTCGCCTTCGAACTCGACCGCGACGCAGCGTCTGCCCAGGTGGAGGGAGCTCTCGGGGACGGCCGACCGCAGGGCGTCCAGGAGGTCGGCGCGGTGGGCGGTGTAGGTGTGCTCGCCGTACAGGCGGATGCACCCCTCCTCCAGGTTCTCCGCGGACAGGACGGCGCCGTTCTCCCAGCGCCGGAACTCCCAGCCGACCTCCATCCGGACCGCGCGTTCGACGAACCGGTCCAGGACGCCGAGACGGCGCAGCAGGCGGCCGGCGTTGGGCGCGATCACCAGGCCGGCGCCGACCTCGGTCAGGGCGGCGGCCTGCTCGTAGACGTCGGCGTGGAAGCCCTGGTCGCGCAGGAACGCCGCGGCGGCGAGGCCTCCGATGCCACCACCGAGGATCGCGATCTTGGGGCCGTCTTCTGTGCTCATCATGCTCCTAGTGTTCGACACGCTGACCATTCGAAGAACTTCCATATCCATTCAACGAACAGCGAAGGTAGGGTGGCCGGGGTCACGAGCAATGACCGGGTCACGAGCAATGAAGGAGAGGCCATGCCTCGCGCGAACGAGCCCGGACGGACCGTCAGCTCCCGGCTGTGGGACCTGCTGTTCTCCTTCGACCCCGACCACACCGAGCTGAGCCTCGCCGACCTCGTCAGACGCACCGGAATGCCGCATGCCACCGCGCGGCGCCTCACACTCGAACTCGTGGAGGCCGGTGCGCTGGAGCGCACCAGCGACAACCGCTTCGCGATCGGCCTGCGGCTGTGGCGGCTCGGCACGCTCGCCCCCCGGGCCGAGACGCTCCGCAGCGCGGCCCAGCCGTTCGTGGAGGACCTGTACACGGCTCTGCGCCAGCATGTGCAGCTGGCCGTCCTCCAGGGCGACCAGGCCGTGATCATCGAACGCCTCTCGGCGGTCAACGCCGTCGGGCTCACCTCGCAGGTCGGCGGCCATCTGCCGTTGCACTGCTCGGGCGTCGGCAAGGTGCTGCTGAGCCACAGCAGTCCGGAGTTCATCGACGAGGTGCTGGCGGGCAGGCTGCGGCGCTTCACTCCGAAGACGATCGTCGACCCGGCCGAACTCCGCCGCGAACTGGCGTCCTGCCGCTCGACCGGAACGGTCGTCGTCAAGGAGGAGCTGAGCGAAGGGGCCGAGTCGGTCGCGACGCGTATCGTCGACGGCCGCGGCAAGGTCGTCGCGGCACTGTCCGTCGTGGTGGCGGCCGGCTCGATCAAGCTGCAGGCGGCCGTCCCCTCGCTGGTCGCGAGCGGACTGGGGCTGTCCCGGAGTCTGGGCTGGCGGCCGGGCATCCCCATCCGCGCGTCATGACCTCGCGCGAGGCGGGGAAGCCGGCGTGTCATACCGCGGGTTGTCGCCGGGAGAGCTGCATGTGCCCGAGCCGCCAGCCCTCGTCGGTCGCGAACCATACGCGAGTGGCCACTGCCTGCACCAGGAACGGCGGCAGGTCGGGCACCCGTAGGATGCGCATCTTCTGAAAGCACGTCACGATGGCGCGCCCCCCATCCTCCCGGCAGGTCACCTCGCTGGTCTCGGCTTCGAGAGTGGCTCCCATCGACGCGTTGTGGGCGAGGAAGCGCTCGCGGTCATGGATGTTGCCGACCGGCCCGTGCACGATCACGCAGTCGGGGAGCATGAGCGCACGCTGCTCCTCGTCCCCTTGCGTGATCGCGACGAGCCAGGCCGCCTCGGCCTGGGAGACCGTGGTGGTCGTGGTGGTCGTGGTGGTCGTGGTGGTCGTAGTGGTCATGGTGCGATTCCTGTCCGAGCGGGTCGTGTGATCGTTGTAGGGGTACGGCGCCGCCCGCCGCGGGCCTCCTGACGGGGAGGAGTCGCGGCGGGCGCGCCCGGTGTTCCCGGCCGGGCTGCTGCCTTCGCCAGGCACCGGCGGGGGCGGCTGCTGCTTTCGCCCGGCACCGGCCGGTTCGTTTCGTTCCGCCGTCAGTCGTCGAGCGTGTGCGGATCGTCGTCGAGATGCGTCTGTCCCGGACGACCGCGCCCGCCGGCGAGGGTGAGGGCAGCGGCCACGAGAGCGGCCACGCCGCCGAGCACGTACGCGTGGGAGTAGCTGTTGCTGAGGGCGTGGAACGCGACGTCCTTGAGCGGGTTGAAGGGGATGACCTGACCGCCCGGTGAAGTGACGGTCGCCGGAACGGAGTTGGCGCCCAGTGGTCCCGAGGCGACGGCGTGCACCGCGGCCTCCAGCTGGGGTCTCTGCTCGGCGGGAGCATGAGCCGGAGCGGCCTGGAATGCCGCGTACGCCTTGGTCAGACCGGGGTTGCCTGCCACCTCGCGGGCCATCTCCTTGGCGGCCTGGCCCAGCGCGACGGCGCCCGCGATCGCGGGGCCGAAGGCGAACCCGAGGTCCCGGAACGTGCTCGTGGCACCGCTCGCCATCCCGGCGAGATGGTTGGGCAGCGAGTTGACCGCGACCGCGCTCATGGCGGCGAAGGCGAGTCCCGATCCGGTACCCGCGAGGATCAGCGGCCCGACGATGGAGCCCAACGCCCGGTCGCTCGCCGGAACTCCGGCGAACCACAGCCCGCCGACACCGATGAGGAGCAGGCCCGCGAAGAGAACCCAGCGGGGGTTGTAGCGCTCCAGCAACTTCTGCGTGAGCGGCAGCAGCACAAAGCCGATGCCTCCGAAGAACAGGTAGGCGATGGAGCTCTTCAGCGGACTGAATCCCTGGACGCTGGTCAGACGGATGCTGGTGGAGTACATGACCGCGAGGAAGCCGAACATGCCGACCAGGGTGACCACCGAGTTGACGGCGAACGCCCGGTTCTTGAACGCGCTCAGGAGGAGGAGCGGCTGCGCCACGCGCCCCTCCGCGAGGACGAACAGCACGAGCAGCACACCCGCCGCGATGAAAGCGACGACGATCTGCGGGCTGCCCCAGCCGCTCTCGGGGCCCTGGATCACCGCGTACAGCAGAGCGAACAGACCGAGCGCGGCGGTGATCTGCCCCGGCCAGTCCAGGGAACGGCCCTCGGGCGCGGCGGAGTTCTGGGCGAGGAGCAACGACAGGGCCACGCTGACGGCGGCGATGACCAGGACCCCGACGTAGGCCCAGCGCCAGTTCCCGGTCCCGTCCCAGCCGGTGTGGATCTTGGCGGCGACGCCTGCCAGCAGCGGACCGAGGAAGCCTCCGATCGAGAGCGACGCGGCCCAGACCGCCACGCCACGCGCACGGGTGACGGTGGTGTGCGTGCCGGCCGCCACCATGGCGAGGCTCGTCGGGAAGATGGCCGCGGCCCCTATACCGCTGAGGAGTTGGGCGACGATCAGCAAGGTCACCCGGGTGTCGGTCGAGGATCCCTGGCCCGGGACCAGGACCGCGACCGCCGAGCCCATGACGATCAGCGCGGCTCCGCCGACGAGCAGACGCTTGCGGCCGAAGAGGTCACCGAACACGCCGAAGCCCAGTTCCAGCGCGGCGACGGGGATGAAGAAGGCGTCGACGATCCACGTCAGCTGCGCCGAGGACGGCGCGAGATCCTGCTGGATCAGGCCGGTGATGAGCGAGGGGACGGAAAGGGCCATCTGCGAGAGGCACACGGCGAGCACCACCGCGGCCAGCGTGCCCGGCCGCAGGGTGTATCTGGCACTCTCCCCGCTCGCCTCGGCGGGTGAATCGATCTGGACCATGGACGACTCCTTGCGCGCGGCGCGCGCTGCTGTCGGAACCGGCGTTCACCGCCGGACCTTGCTGGGGGTGCTTCTGTAAGGCCGTGCGGAGACACCGCTGCCGAACCGCCCCCGGGGCCTGCGCGGACCGCCTCCGCGTGGCTCTGCGACCAACCCTGACTGAGGTCGCCCGACGGGGTGGGGGACCTGCCGAGCAGCGACAACGTAGGAAGTGACCGCCGTCACGCTCAATGGACATGTTCATTGGACGAACAAGCCCGCGGGAGACGGCGGCAAGATGACCCAGCGGCGAAGCGTGTGATCAGCGCGGAGTCAGGCTCCCCCGGAAGACTGAGGCCTGTCCCCTCCCGAGGCGGGCCCGGAGGGCGTGGGTGGAAGAGTCGACCGGGCGTACCAGCCGGCGAGAATGCGCAGCTTCTGGAGGTCGTCGTCTGTCGACTGGGCGCAGTCTGCCCGCTGCCCGGGCGTGACGATCAGCGAGAGAGGTCGGCACCTGCCGCCCGCGTGCCTGCCGTGCCGGCTGTGGGCTCGACCAGGCGACGGTGCTCATGCTTCCAGACGATCCAGCCAGGCTCCCTGGCCGTCCGCCAACGGGAAGGCCAGGGGCAGCGGCTCGAAACGGCAGTGGAACGTCATGCCGTTGTCGCGCCCCGCGCCCGTCACGTGGTGGTCCCACGCATCCGGGACATCCGCGTCGTCGTCCACCTCCAGTTCGAAGAAGGTGGTGTGGCGGGGGAAGCGGCGGATCGGGTGCGGCGTGTGCTCCTCAGCGAGGGGGCGCAGCACCCGCACGCGGGTCAGCCCGCACTCCTCCGCGACTTCCCGCAATACTGCCTCTTCCAGCGGCTCCTCCGGGGCCACACCCCCCGCGGGGACATGCGTGCCGGGCGGCAGGTCCGCGTCGTGGTCGAACACGAGCAACTCCACCGACCGTCCCGCGCGCCGGCGCAGGACGTAGGCAGCCACCCGGATACGCATCGTCAACTCCCGCATTCCCGCAGCCTAGGGGTTACAGGACCGCCGAGTACTCGAACCGGCCCGGGCCCGCTGTCAGTTCCTGTCCGTCGGGCATCACGACCGTGGCGGTGCAGGTGGGCGGTACGTCGAGCGTGAGGTGCAGCGTGTCCCCCTGGGTGTGCCAGTCGACCGCGATGGTGCCGCGCGGGCTGTCGAAGGTGCCGCGAGCCCAGGTGACCGACGCATGGGGTACAGGGGCGACGACGAACCGCTGCCAGGCCATCGAGTTCGGCGCCTGCCGCAGGCCGAGAAGGTGGGTGTGCAGGAACTGGATGACGGCGCCCTTGCTGTAGTGGTTGAGCGAGTCGTGGGCGACACCGTTCTCGTCGACGCCGTCCCAGTCCTCCCACACCGTCGTGGCACCGCGATCGAGCATGCCGAGCCAGGACGGCGAGGTGCGCTGGAGGAGCACCCGGTAGGCGAGGTCGACATAACCGGTATCGGCGAGGACGGGCAGCAGGTGGGCGGTCGAGAGGAATCCCGTGCCCAGGCGAGTCCCGGCCGCCTCGATGAGCGCCGTCAGCCGCGCGGCGACGGCGTCGCGCAGCTTCTCCGGCGCCAGACCGTAGGCGAGGGCGCGGACGTAGCTCGCCTGTGTGTCGACGGTCGTACGGCCGGTGTCGTCGAGGAACTCCGTCCGCCACGCCTCCTTGATCCGCTCCCCCAGCCCGGCGTAGCGGGCGGCGTCGGCCTCGCGGCCGAGGACACGGGCGATCGCGGCGAGCGTGGCGGTCGAGCGGTAGAGGAACGCGGTGCCGACCTCGCCCTTGTCGGTCTTCATCCACGCTTCGGGCTCGTCGTCCGTCGGTTCGAGGAGCGAGCCGTCCTCGGCGCGGGGTTTCGGCTCGGCCCACTCGCCCCAGTGGAAGGAGCCGTCCCAGATGAACTCCTCGTGCGGCAGCGGCACTTCGGAGCGGGCCACGCGAGAGGGGTGGCGGGCGGTGCGCGCGGTGGCGAGCGCCCATTCGACCCAGCGGACCATCGCGTCCCAGTTCTCGGCGAGGACCTGGCGGTCGCCGTAGGTCCGGTACAGCTCCCACGGTACGAGCACGATGGCGTCGCCCCAGCCGGCGGAACCGGTCATCATGTCCAGGCGTTTGTCACCGCCGAGCTTGATGCGCCGTCCGTCCGGGGAGAAGTTGGCGATACGTCCGTCGTCGAGTTGGTCGTCGCGCACCGAGCGCAGCCACTTGCGGCTGAACCCGGAGACGTCGTAGAGGCGGGCGGCGCTGGGGAGGAAGACCTGGTAGTCGCCGGTCCAGCCGATGCGTTCGCGGGTGGGGCAGTCGGTGGGCACGTCGACGGCGTTGCCCCGGAAGCTCCAACGAGCCACCTCGTGCAGGTGGTTGAGGTCCGGGTGGGAGCAGGTGAAGGTGCCGGTGGGCCGCAGGTCGGTGTGGACCACCCGCATGGTCAGGCCGGATGCGTCCAGTGGGACGTCGCCGCGTTGCAGGCGGGCGTAGCGGAAGCCGTGCACGGTGTGGCGGGGTTCGAAGGCCTCGTCGGCGGCGCCGGAGGAGACGGCTTCGTCGTGCTGGACGAAGACCGTCACCGGGTCGCCGGGGCGCTGGATGTCGAGGTGGGTGGTGGTCAGGTCGCCGGTGGTGGGGTCGAGGTGCTCGCCGTGGTCCATGACAGTGCGGGTGCCGACCGGGCCGAGGTCGGTGAGCGCGATCCAACCGGAGGCGTTCTGGCCGAAGTCGGCGATCCAGGCGCCGTCCGGCATGCGGGTGAGGGAGGCGGCGGGGCGGTCCTCGATGACGCGTACCGGCGGGGCCGGGGACCAGTCGATCGGGGGTGCGGTCACGGCGTCGACGAGGACCGGTTGTTCGGGACCGCGGGGCGCGAGGAAGTCGGTGATCTGACCGTCCATCAGGTCGGCTCGGGTGATGGGGCTCAGGGCCGAGGTCCAGTGCTCGTCGGTGCGTACGATCTGACGTGAGCCGTCGGCGAGCTCCAGGTGCAACTCCAGTCGTGCGGCGAGGAGTTCGCCCCATCCGGCGGGTTTGCGGAAGGCGCCGACCTGCCCTCGGTACCAGCCGTCGGACAGCGTGATCTCGAGCGTGTTGACTCCGAGGCGCAGGGAGGAGGTGACGTCGGCGGCCTGGGCGTACAGGGTGCGGTCGTACGAGGTCGAGCCCGGGGCGAGTTCGACGGTGCCCGCGCGCTCGCCGTTCAGGAGGACCTCGTAGACGCCCAGGGCCGTGGAGTACAGGCGGGCGCGGACCACTTCGGCCGCGGTGAAGGTGGTGCGTAGGACGTGCGCCGGGCGGGTGCCGGGGGGCAGGAGCGCGTGCTGCGGGTCGTCGGCGGGTGTGATCCAGTGTGCCGTCCAGTCCTCGTCGAGGAGACCGGCCTCGAAGTCGTGCCAGGCGCTCCACGGTGAGATCAGTGACTCGGCGCGGGAGCGGACGCGCCAGCGGACGCGTTCGCCGCTGCGCAGGGGCGGGGCCGGCCAGTCGACGTAGAGATGGTCGTGGGCGGGGGTCGTCAGTGGCGGCCTGTCCTCGGCGTGGATCTCCAGTTCGTGGACGGCGTGGGCCGGTATGCCGGTGGGGGGTTTCCACGACAGGCGGGGGCGGCTGCCCGAGACGGGGAAGAGGTCGCCGCCGAAGTCGATGGCGAGGTCGTACGGAGCAGGCGTGGCCATCGGTGCCGTCGCCTCCCTTTCCGTGGGGGTGGCCGGTCGGTTCAGGCCGTGGCGTCGCTCGGGGCCGACAGTGCCCGGGTCGATGCACGGACCACCAGGCGGGTGGCCAGCTCGACGTGGTGGGAGTCGATGTCCTCGGCGGCCGCCAGGCGCAGTGCGGTGCGCAGGGCCACGCTCCCCATCTCGGGGACGGGGCCGTGGATGGTGGTCAGCGGGGGTGAGATCACCTGGGCGAGCGGGGTGTTGTCGAAGCCGACGACGCTGAGGTCGTCCGGGACGCGCAGTCCGCGCAGCCGGGCGGCCTCGATGACGCCGGCGGCCAGTTCGTCGGAGGCGGCGAACACCGCGGTGGGCGTGGGCTCGACGGAGAGCAGCCGTCCGCCGTGCTCGACGCCCTCGGCGGCGTGGAACGTACCGGCGTGGCGGATGAGTTCGCCCGGCACGGGCACGCCGGCCGCCTCCATGGCACTGCGGAACCCGTGCAGCCGGGCCTGGTTGGACCAGGCGTGCTCGGTGCCGCCGAGGTAGGCGATACGGCGGTGACCGAGGGAGAGCAGGTGGGTGGCGGCGGCGTTGCCGCCGGCGAAGTTGGTCGCGCCGACGCTGACGATCGAGCCGTCGGGCAGGGACTCGGGGTCAAGGAGGACCACGGGCAGCCGGACCCGGTTGAGGGCTTCGAGGATCGGGCCCGACAGGGTGTTGGCCGTGACGGCGATGACCGCGCGCCGGCCGGCGGCGACCAGTCCGCGGGCCCAGGCGGCGGGGTCGGCCGCCGGATCGTGGTCACCGCGTCGGCCGACCACCACGGCGACGCCCTCGCGGGCCCCGGCGTCCACCACGCTCTGGATGATCTCGGTGTGGTAGATGCTCAGCCGCTCGAAGCCGAAGAACAGCTCGACGGTGGGGTGGGCGCGCAGGTCGTCACGGTTGCCGCCGTAGTTGTACTGCCGCATCAGGTCCAGCACCAGGTCGCGGGTCTGCTGGGCCACGTCGGGGCGCCCGTTGATGACCTTGGACACGGTGGCCACCGAGACACCGGCGTGCTCGGCGATCTGCGCCAGTGTCACGCGGCTGGAAGCGGATGCCATGACTCCCCCTTTGACGAGCGTGCCGGTCAGACTACTTCCTCACGGGGAGCACCGTATCACCGAAACTTTTTTCGCTCACCTATCGGGCCAAAGGTCGACCCATCTCCTGCTGAAACAAGCAGTGTTCAAAGGGTTGACGAAGACTTCGCCCATATCTAGCGTGCACCGTCAGTAAAGCCGACGGAAATCTCTTTCGGTCAATCACGCCGCTAAATTTCGAAGCGGTCGTGAAGTTTCGAATCGAACCACCCACTGACCCATGAGGAGGCTCGCGATGAGGCGAGACCACACCGCGGAGGCGGCTGCGCCGGCCACCGCCCCCTTCCTGTCCCGCCGCGGTTTCCTCGGCGCCGTCGGTGGCGGACTGGCCGCCACCACCCTGGCCGCCTGCGGGTCCGGCGGAAGCAGCACCTCGGGCGGAAGCTCCGAACTCGTCTTCATGAACCAGTCACGGGGCCAGGCCGCGACGCTGAAGGCGCTGGCCAAGCAGTACACCCAGCAGTCCGGCGTGAAGATCAGGATCGACGACGTCGGCCCGACCGACTTCCTGACCAAGCTCCAGTCGAGCTCGCAGTCCCGCGACATGCCGGACATGTACTCGGTAGTGGACGGCCACTCCATGGCCCCCTATTACAAGGCCGGCTGGGCCATGGACCTCACCGACCAGATGAAGGACGGCTGGGGCGACACCTTCCGGCCCGCCACGCTCAAGACCACGACGTTCGGAGCCGACAACCCGCAGCATGTGAAGCCGGGCATCTACAGCGCCCACTGGGAGACCCCGGCTCTCGGCATCTTCGTCAACGCCGCCATGTACAAGGCCGCAGGGCTCGATCCGGACCAGGCGCCCGCCTCCATGAGCGAGTTCATCGACCAGCTGCGGAAGATCAAGAAGTCCGGCAAGGGCCCCTTCTGGTTCGCCACCAGCCTCTCCAACCAGGTGATCCAGTCCTACGCGTCCAACTACATGTCCGACGACGAGCTCAACGCCACCTTCGTGGGCAAGAACAGCTGGAAGAGCGAAGGCTGGCGCAAGACCCTGCAGCTCGTGGTCGACCTGCGGGACGCAGGCGTGATCGCCAACGGCTCCCTGCCGAGCGGCACCACCGACAACCCCAACGTGGAGAAGGCGTTCTTCAACACCCAGGGCGTCGCGGCCATCTTCGACGGCACCTCTGCCGTCGGCGTGGCACGCGCGACGGCCCCCGACTTCACGGACTTCCGCTCCTTCCCGCTGCCCAAGGCCGATGACGGCACCCAGACCCCGCGCCTGGTCGGCGGCGCGGCCAAGGGCGCGGCGGTCAACCCCCGCAGCAAGAAGGCGGCCGAGGCGCTGAAGTTCCTCAAGTGGCTGACCGCCGCCAAGCAGCAGCAGGCCTGGGCCAAGGGTGTCCCGCTGATCCCCTCCGCCCGCACCGTGTCCGACAAGGACGTCCCCCCGCAGCTGGCGGGGATCGCCGCGAAGATATCCGACATCCAGCTCGTCCCGAACCAGATCCTGGAACAGGTCAACACCGCCCTGCAGAAGGGCACTCAGGCGCTCGTCCTCAAGGAGCGCACGGTCGACCAGGTCCTCGGCGACCTCGACGCGGCGCAGAAGAGCGCGTAGTGCGGCGCCGCAGTCGCGTCCTGGCGGCCTGGCTGTTCCTCGCACCGGCGCTCGCAGTGATCGCCCTGTTCACGGTGGTCCCCTTCGTGCAGGGCATCCTGCTCAGTTTCCAGTCCTGGGACGGGGTCAGCCTGGACACGCCCTTCGTCGGGCTCGACAACTACCGTTACGTGCTGCACGACACCCAGTTCTGGGGCTCGATGAAGAACGCCGTCCTGTACGGCGTGGTCGGCCTGGTCGTCGCCAACGCGGTGTCGATGGTCATGGCCCTGGCCGTGCATCGCGCCCGCCGCGGGTCGGCGTTCTTCCGCACCGTCTACTACCTGCCCGGGGTGTTCTCCACCGTGGTGGTGGGTGTGATGTTCTCCTGGTTCCTCGACCCGAACATCGGGGTCGTCAACCAGACGCTCAAGGCCGTCGGCCTGGACGGGCTTCAGCACAACTGGCTGGGTGATCCCAAGACCGCCGTGATCGCGGTCGCCGCCGTGTTCGTCTGGTACCACTGGGGATTCGGCTTCATCCTCTTCCTGGCCGGCCGGCAGGACGTGCCCAAGGAGCTGTACGAGGCCTCGTCGCTGGACGGAGCCCGCGGACTGGCCCAGTTCCGCTACGTCACCTGGCCTGGCATGTCCCACGTCACCGGCATCGTCAGCGTGCTGACCCTGCTCAGCGGCCTGCAGATCTTCGGCACCGTCCAGGTGCTCACCAACGGCGGCCCCGCGGGCCACACCGAGGTCCCCACCCTGCACATCTACCAACAGGCCTTCCAGTACAGCGAGTACGGCCGCGCGGCCGCGATGTCCGTCATCTTCGGGCTGTGCCTGATCGCCCTGGCCTGCCTCCAGCTGTGGGCCTCCCGCAGGCTCGGCGGAAGCACCGACTCCCTGCCGCAGAAGGGAAGTTGACCATGAACACGCTTCTCGACCGGGCACGGAAGCCCGAGACGGCGAGGCAACTGCCCATACCGACCCCACAACACCGCCCCAGACGCCCGCGCCTGCCCCGCATGGCCCTGTACGCGCTGCTCATCGCGGGCGCGCTCGAGGCTCTGGTTCCCGTGCTGTGGGTGCTGAGCGGCTCCCTGCAGAGCGCCAAGCAGCTCTACAAGGGGACGGACCCCGTCCCCCGCCCCTTCCAATGGAGCAATTTCTCCACCGCCTGGAACGAGGGCGGGTTCAGCCAGTACCTGCCCAACAGCCTTCTCTACACATCGGCGGCGGTCCTCGGGATCCTGGTCATCGCGAGCCTGGCCGGATACGCCCTCGCGCGCATCGAGTTCCCCGGCCGGGGCGCCGTCGTGGCCGCCATCCTCGTCATCATGATCATCCCGATGCCGGCCTCGTTCATCGCCCAGTACAAGCTGCTGATCACGCTCGGGCTCGCCAACACCCGGATCGGCTACATCCTCGTCCTCATCGCCGGCGGCCTGCCCATCTCCATCCTGATCATGCGCGGGTTCTTCGCCAGCCAGCCCAAGGAACTGGAGGAGGCAGCCGCCATCGACGGCGCCTCCCTGCTCGGCACCTTCTGGCGGATCATCCTGCCCCTGGCCAAACCGGGTCTCGTCGCGGTGGCCGTCATCCAGGCCATGGGCGTCTGGAACGAGTACCTCATGGGCCTGGTGCTGTTCAACGACAGCTCACGCATGCCCGTACAGCGCGGGCTCACCAACTTCGTCTCCGCGGACTCCCCGCAGCAGCAGATCCTTCTCGCCGCCTCACTCATCGCGGTGCTGCCGATCGTCATCTTCTACGCCGTCGCACAGCGCCACATCATCAGCGGGCTGTCTGCGGGAGCACTCAAATGACCACGCAACGACCAGGGAGGTAGCCGCAATGATCAGGCGAGTTCACCGAACGTGCTCCATCCTCGCGAGATCCGCCGCGGCCGTGCTGATGCTCGCCGCGGTCCTGTCCGGCACCCGGGTCCAGGCCGCCGACGCGTCGCCCGCGGCCGACGGACCGCGGGTGGACATCAAGGAACTGCCGGTGCCGCCGACCGTCCCGGCGGACGGGATATGCACCCACCCCACGGGATGCGTCTCGGCCGACTGGAGCGGAATCGGTTCACCCGGCCCGGCCAGGGACCCGAAGTACGTACTCCTCGGAATCACCTACGCAGGGGCGCCGGACTCCGGTCCCGCGAGCGTCTACACCGGCAACCAGGTCCTGGTCGTCCGCACCGACGGCACCACCTTTCCGAACGGCGAGGCATGGAAGTGCCTCACCTGCGGGGTGTCGTACAGCTCTGACATCGACACCAGCCAGTTCGTCTACCCGCCCGCCAACGAACTGCCCGACCGCAGACGGGTTCTGGTGAGCAACGGCATCCTGGAATGCGGCCCGCACGGAGCCGACTACTCGGTCACCGACCCGCGCTGCACCCCCGCCAACACCCGCGTCACGCCCATCTACTGGAACGACAAACCGCTGTTCACCCGCGACGCCGCCGGTATCAACAACGGCCGCGAATGGCGGCTGAGCCCCGACGGGGTCCACCTGGTGTGGGACGTCCTCGACTTCAGGGCCCTCACGGAGATCCCCTACGTCGGCCGGCTCGCCTACGACGACCAGAATCGGCGCTACCACCTCATCAACGTCTCCGTCCTGGCCAGTTCAGCACCCGCCTACCAGCCCCTGGTCGTCGAGCACGGCAACCGACTGCGGTTCCAGCACGCCGGCATGATCGGCGAACCGCGCGGCTTCACCGCCGACGGACGGGCGGTGCTCGGCATCCAGAGCCTCAACTCCGACAGCATGGACGCCTGGGCCACCGACCTGGCCACCGGCAGCTCGCGGCCGATGACCCGGCAGGCCCACTACACCGACCCCATGGCCGCGTCCCCCGACGGCAAGTGGCTGCTCGCCGAGGAGGTCAACGGCTCCGGACGCCTCGATTTCATCTCCGGAATGCCGGGCATCCCGCCGCTCACCTCCCAGCTGTCCACCTCCCCGTACATCTCGGGGATCCGCAACAACGGCAACCGCCGGTTCTTCTCACCCTGGCTGGTCGAC
Organism: Streptomyces sp. NPDC005648; assembly: GCF_040605395.1. Lineage (NCBI taxonomy): Bacteria > Bacillati > Actinomycetota > Actinomycetes > Kitasatosporales > Streptomycetaceae > Streptomyces > Streptomyces sp. NPDC005648. Next base: position 53,456 of record NZ_JBEXCS010000037.1, read on the forward strand.
ACCACGACCGGTCGCGGCTTCCGGATCAACGCCGGATCCGACCCGAACTGGAACATCGCCGCCGACCCGGCGTGGCTCGCCGACAGCACGGCCGTCGTCTACACCGAGAACCTGGCCTGCGGTGCCAACCCCACACCGCATCCCTGCGCCGACTCGACGGAACCAGGAGGCCGCAACAGCCGGCTGATGATCGCCCGCTTCCCCGGCCTCAAGCCCAGCAAGCCGGTGTCCCCGGCCCCGGTTTCCGACCGGACCTGGGGCGTGCCGTACACGCCGGGCCAGAACCCGCCGAAGGCCGCGCCGGTACCGACCGGCACGTACACCCTGCGCGGCAAGGAGGGCGGCTCGGCCACCGTACGGATCACCAACAACGGCGCCGGTGACCAGACCCTCAGCATCGGCGTCACCTACGACGGCTACAGCGACGACGGCACGAACATCATCAACGGCACCGAGAAGGTGGAGCGTGTCTCCGACACCGCGCTCGGCTGCACCCCGGGTACCGCCTCGGCCCTCGCCTGCGTCACCTGGACCGAGGACCTGACGCTGACCGGCCGGCACACCGGCACCAAGCGCACCGGTCCCGAAGGCTTCACCCTCGGCCCGTCCGTGATGCTCGCCAACAACTTCCAGGCCGTCGGCACGCTCACCACGACCATCGACGGGACCACCTACACCCAGCCGGCCAACGGCGGCTGATCCAGGGGCGGCGGAACCTCCCCTCCGCCGCCCTCCACCCTCTCTGCCTCCAGGAGGCCCCCTTCATGGCGGACCTGCCCGCCCACGTCCTCTTCGGCGCCGCGTACTACCACGAGTACCGGCCCCCCTACGGCACCGACCACCCCGACGAACGGCTCAAGGCCGACCTCGACCTCATGGCCGCGGCCCGCTTCACCGTCATCCGCGTCGGCGAATCGGTGTGGTCGACGTGGGAGCCGGAGAACGACGTCTTCGACCTCGACTGGCTCCAGCCCGTCCTCGACGGCGCCCACGAACGCGGCATCTCCGTCATCCTGGGCACCCCCACCTACGCGGTCCCGCCCTGGCTGGCACGCCAGTACCCCGAGATCGCGGGCGAACGACGCACCGGCGAACCCATCGCCTGGGGCGCCCGCCAGGAGGTCGACTACACCCACCCCGCCTTCCTCTTCCACGCCGAGCGGGTCATCCGCCGTATCCTCGCCCGCTACGCCCGCCACCCGGCGGTGATCGGCTTCCAGGTCGACAACGAGCCCGGCCTGGAGCTCTTCCACAACCGCGGCGTCTTCCAGCGCTTCACCGACCACCTCCGCCAGACGTACGGCGACGTGGAGACCCTCAACCGCGAATGGGGTCTCGTCTACTGGTCGCACCGGCTGACCACCTGGGCCGACCTGTGGCGGCCGGACGGCAACACCCAGCCGCAGTACGACGTCGCCTGGCGGGAGTTCCAGGCGCGGCTGACCACGGAGTTCGTCGCCTGGCAGGCGGGCATCGTCCGTGAGTTCTCGGCACCCGGGCAGTTCGTGACGACCTGCGTCTCCTACCCCCGCCCGGGCATCGAGGACCACGAGCTCAACGAGGCCCTGGACATCGCCGCGGGTAACCCCTACTACGGCATGCAGGACGCCCTGTCGTACGGCGAACGCGCCTGGTCCGTCTCCCAGATCGGGGACTGGATGTACGCCTCCCGCCAGGCGCCGTTCCTCGTCACCGAGACCAACGCCGGCACCATCGGCCCGCCCTGGGACAACCGCCCCGCCTACGACGGCCAGTGGCGCCAGGCCGCCTGGGCGCTGGTCGCCCGCGGGGCGCGGATGATCGAGTACTGGCACTGGCACACCCTGCACTTCGGGGCCGAGACCTACGTCGGCGGCATCCTCCCGCACAGCGGACGGCCCGGCCGTACGTACGACGAACTGGCCCGGCTGGGAACCGAGTTCGAGACCGCGGGCCCCCTGGTCGCCGGACTGGAGCCGGACGCGGACCTCACGCTGGTCCACTCGACGCCCAGCAAGTGGCTGATGCAGAAGTACTCGCCGCTGGCCGACCCCGACGGCGGCCCCGACCGCAACGCCTACCACGGGATCTTCGACCCCTTCTACCGCGGCGCCTTCGCCTCGGGCCGCCAGGTCCGCATCGTGCACGCCCGCCAGCTGCACGACCCGACCGGTGAGCGCGAGGGCACGGCACCCGAGGAGGCGGCACGCCGTCACCCCGTCCTGGTCGTCCCGGCCCTGTACCTGGCCGCCGACTCGACCCTGGACTGGCTCGCCGCCTACGCCCACGCCGGCGGCCACCTGGTCCTCGGACCACGCACCGGCTACGCCGACCACGAGGCCCGCGCCCGCCACGAACCCGCTCCGGGGCGCCTCGTCGAGGCCGCCGGGGCGAGCTACGAGGAGTTCAGCAACCTCACGGCCGACATCCCGCTGCACTCCGCGCCCGGCAGTCCGCTGCAACTGCCGGAGCAGGCCACGGCCACGCGTTGGATCGAGGGCCTCACCCCGGTCGACGCCGAGGTGCTCGCCGGCTACGACCACCCGCACTTCGGCCGCTGGGCCGCCGTCACCACACGCCGTCACGGCGCGGGCCGCGTCACCTGTGTCGGCACCGTTCCGGGCCCCGAGCTCGCCCGCGCCCTGGCCGAATGGCTCGCGCCCACTCCCCGCGGCGGCTGGCGGAACCTGCCCCCGTCAGTCACGGCCGCCACGGGCACCTCTCCCCACGGACGCCGCGTCCACGTCGTCCACAACTGGGGCTGGGATCCCGTACATGTCACCGCCCCGGACGCGCTGACCGACGTACTGGACGGCACCGCCACGCCCGCCGGCACGGAACTGCGCCTGGGTCCCTGGGACGTACGGGTCTTCGTCGCCGTAGACGAATCCGCTCGGGCCTGAACCCCGCCTCCAACCCCACCGAGAAGGATTTCGCCGCCTTGGCCACCACACCCTCCTCCGCCCCCAACCCTCTTCTCAAGGTCTCCGGCACCAGGCTGGAGACATACGACGGCACACCCGTCCGCCTCCGAGGCGCCGGCCTCGGCGGCTGGATGAACATGGAGAACTTCATCACCGGCCATCCCGGCAACGAGGCCGCGACGCGGACCGCCCTACGAGAGGTGCTCGGCGAGCGCCGCCACCAGCTGTTCTTCGACCGCCTCCTGACGGCCTTCTTCGGCGAGGCCGACGCGGCGCTGCTCGCCGCCAAGGGCGTCAACAGCCTTCGTCTGCCGGTCAATTACCGCCACTTCGAGGACGACGCCCGCCCCTTCGAGATCCTTGAGGAGGGCTTCGCACAGCTCGACCGTGTGGTGGACCTGTGCGCTCGACACGGCATCTACACCATCATCGACCTGCACTCCCTGCCCGGTTTCCAGAACCACCAGTGGCACTCCGACAACCCCACACACCTGCCGTTCTTCTGGGACCACCCGCACTTCCAGGACCGCGTGGTCCACCTGTGGGAGGTCATCGCCGACCGCTACAAGGACAATCCCTGGGTGGCCGGCTACAACCCGGTCAACGAGCCCGCCGACGACTCCGGCCAGGTCCTGCCCGCCTTCTACGACCGCCTCGCCTCGGCGATCCGAGCGGTGGACCCCCACCACATCCTCTTCCTCGACGGCAACCAGTACTCCACCGACTTCGACCTCTTCGACGAGCCCATCGACAACGCCGTCTACACCTGCCACGACTACGCACGCGCAGGCTTCGCCCGCAGCGGCGGCTACCCGGGCGAGACGGACGGCACCTGGATCGACAAGGAACAGGTCGAGGAGGCCTTCCTGCGCCGGACCGCCTATATGCGCAAGACCAACACCCCCGTGTGGGTGGGCGAGTTCGGCCCGGTCTACACCGGCGACCCGGCGCGTGACGAACAGTGCGCCCGGCTGCTCGCCGACCAACTGGAGATCTACCGGCGGCACGAGGCGAGCTGGTCCATCTGGACCTACAAGGACGTCGGCCTCCAGGGGCTTGTCCATACCGCACCGGACAGCGCCTACCAACGGCACTTCGCCGACTTCATGGCGAAGAAGCACCGCCTGGGTGCGGAGGCATGGGGTTCCCCTGAGGGCGTGATCCGCGAACTGGCCAAGCCGCTGGAGCAACTGATCGCCGACGAGTTCCCGGGCTTCTCGGGCCGGCCGTTCAGCACCCGCCAGTGGATGGACGTCCTCCTGCGGCACATCCTGCTGGGCCGGCCTCTGGTCCAGGAGTACGCCGGGCTCTTCCGCGGCCTCGGCGACGACGACCTCATCGCCCTCGCCGACTCCTTCGCCCTGGAGCAGTGCGTACAGCGCGACTGGCTGCTGGACGCACTCGCCCACGGATAGGAGACGCCGATGGTGTGACGAAGTGCGTCGACCGCCTCATAGCCCTGCCAGACGCAAGAGCAGTGACTTCACCTCGGTGGCCGCGTAAGCCTCCTGCTTCAGCTCCGGTTCCGAACACAGGAGTACGGGGGCGTGCTGGGGGTCCGTTGGCAGGCGCCCGTGGCTTCCGCTGACGCCCGAGGGGTCCAGCGGAACCGTGCGGATCCGGTAGCGGAAGCCGGCCTTCTTGCGCAGCACGGAGCCGACGGCGCGCAGCTTCACCGCGGGGACCGTGTCGTCGTAGAGCAACTCGGCCGGGTCGTAGCCGGGTTTGCGGTGGATCTCGACCTGGCGGGCGAAGTCCGGGGCGCGGGCGTCATCGAGCCAGTAGTAGTACGTGAACCAGGCGTCGGGGTCGGCGAGTGCGACGAGGTCGCCGGAGCGCTCGTGGTCGAGGCCGTGGGCCGCCTTGCCGTCGGCGTCCAGCAGCTCCCCCACGCCGTCGAGTTCGCCGAGGAGCTTGGCGACGGCGGCGGTGTCGGCGGGGTCCTTCACATACACATGGGCGATCTGGTGGTCGGCGACGGCGAACGCGCGGGAGGTCCAGGGGTCGAGGTACTCCATGCCGTCCTGGGTGTGCACTTCCAGCAGGCCGGCTCGGCGCAGGGCGCGGTTGATGTCGACGGGACGGGAGGCGGGGGTGATGCCGTACTCGCTGAGGGCGACGACGGTGGCGCCGGCGCGCTGGAAGTGGTCGATCAACGGGCCAAGGGCGGCGTCCAGTTGGCGGGCGGCGCGGATGGTCTCGGGTGAGTCGGGGCCGCTGCGCTGGGGTTCGTAGTCGAGGTGGGGGACGTAGACGAGGGTGAGGTCGGGGTGTTTCTCGTCGAAGATCTGGCGGGCGGCGCCGAGGATCCACTGGGTCGACGGCAGGCCCGCGTTAGGGCCCCAGTAGGTGAAGAGGGGGAACGGGCCGAGGCGGTCGGTGAGTTCGTCGTGCAGAGTGGGCGGCCAGGTGTAGCAGTCGGGCTCCTTGGCCCCGTCGGAGTAGTAGATGGGGCGCGGGGTGACGGTCCAGTCGACGTCCGCGCCCATGGCGTACCACCAGCAGATGTTGGCGACGGTGTAGCCGGGCTCGGTCCCGCGCGCGGTCTCCCAGATCTTCTCGCCGCCGACGAGGGCGTTGTGCTGCCGCCACAGCATCACCTCGCCGAGATCGCGGAAGTACCAGCCGTTGCCCACCACCCCGTGCACCGAGGGGAGTTCGCCGGTGAGGAGGGTCGACTGAACGGTGCAGGTGACCGCGGGGAGCACGGTGTCGAGACGGGCCCGGGAGCCTCGTTCGCCGAGTGCGGCGACGGACGGCATGTGCCGCAGCAGATGGGGGGTGAGACCCACGATGTCGAGGACGACGAGGCGTTTCATGAGTGGTCCTCCTTGAGGCCGAGTCCGGTCAATCGGTCGCGGGCCCAGGCGAGTTCGGTGGCTATGCCGCCGGCGAGGTCGGTGGGGGGTTCGGGGAGGACGGACCAGGTGTAGGTCTCGACCTCGATGTGGTCGCAGAGGGCGGTGAGTCCGCCCAGCAGTCCGGCGAGTACGTCGGTGAGATGGCCGGCGGTGGTGCGCAGCGGCGGTTCGGGGTCGGCGTGCAGCGGGGCGTGGAAGTGGGTACGCCAGGGGCCGGAGTCGGTGGGCAGCCCGCCGTCCAGGGCGTCACCCAGGTCGTCCACACCGAGCACGTCACCCTCGCGGGCCGTACGCGTCTGGTGCAGGAACCGGGGTTCGGCGAGTCTGCGCAGGGCCTTCCGGGCCACGGGGTCCGCGGGGTCGGCCGCCTCCACGGCGCAGGATGCCTGGAGCTTCACCACGGGCAGGCCCGCGGCCGACAGCCGGTCGAGCGCGGCCCTCGGTTCCTCGAACTGGACGGCGAGGTGACAGGCGTCCAGGCAGACTCCGAGCCGTTCCGGGTCGAGCCCGCCCAGCTCCCGTACCGCCTGTGCGGTGGTTTCGACGACGCAGCCGGGCTCGGGCTCGAAGCCGACCCTGATACGGCGGCCGGTGTCGGCCTCGATGGCGGCGAGCCCGTCGGCCAGCCGGTCCAGGGCGCGTCGGGCGGTGTCGGCCCGCTCCCTCGGCCAGGGCTCCCGCCAGGCCAGGGGCAGTGTGGAGACGCTTCCCCGCTCGGCGTCCTGGGGCAGCAGTCCCGCGAGCACGCGGGCGCAGTCGAGGGTGTGCCGCAGCCGGGCCTCGTCGGCCCAGTCGGGGAGGTAGACGTCCTTCTTGACGACCTCGTTGTGGAAGCCGGCGTAGGGAAAGGCGTTGAGGGTGACCGTCTCCAGGCCACGGAGGTCCAGCTCGCGCTTGAGCCGCTCCAGCGTGGCGGGGTCCGTGCTGAGTCGGGTGACCACGTCCCGGGCCAGCCACAGCCCGATGCCGAGACGGTCCACGCCGAGACGCTCGCGCACCGGCGCGGCGTACTCGGCGAGTTGGGAGATGACGCCCTCCAGGTCTTCGGCCTGGTGGACGTTGCTGCAGTAGCCGAGGTGGACGGTGGTGCCGTCCGGGTGACGCAGGCGCACGGTCACTCTCCCCCACGGCGGATGGAGTTGCCGCGGAAGGTCGAGGCGTCGTCCGGTTTGGGATCTTCGAGGTCGAGGCGGCCGCTCTGACCGTAGAAGGCGACCGGGTTGCGCCACATGACCTGGTCGACGGTGTCGTCGTCGAAGCCGGCGGAGAGCATGGCGTCGGCGGTCTTCCGGGTCTTGAGCGGGTCCGAACTTCCCCAGTCGGCAGCGGAGTTGACCAGGACCCTCTCGGTGCCGTGCTCCTTGAGGATCTCGACCATGCGGTCCTCGCTCATCTTGGTCTTCGGATAGATCGAGAACCCGGCCCAGCAGCCGCTGTCGAGTGCCATACGGACGGTGAGTTCGTTGAGGTGGTCGAGGAGGACGAGGGCGGGGTCGATGCCCGACTCCCGTATGACGTCGAGCGTCCGCTTCGTGCCGGCCGCCTTGTCGCGGTGCGGGGTGTGGACGAGGGCGGGCAGGCCGTGGGCGAGGGCGAGCTGGAGCTGCCGGGCGAGCGCCTCGTCCTCCTCGGGCGTCATGGAGTCGTAGCCGATCTCTCCGACGGCCACGACCCGGTCCTTGGCGAGGTAGCGGTCGAGTTGGTCCAGCACCGGTGTGCAGCGAGGGTCGTTGGCCTCTTTGGGGTTGAGCGCGATGGTGCAGAAGTGCTGGATGCCGAACTGGGCGGCACGGTAGGGCTCCCAGCCGAGCAGCGCGTCGAAGTAGTCGTAGAAGCTCTCCGGGGAGGTACGGGGCTGACCCAGCCAGAAGGCGGGTTCGACGACGGCGCGTACGCCGGCGGCGTGCATGGCCTCGTAGTCGTCGGTGGTGCGGGACGTCATATGGATGTGCGGGTCGAAGATGCGCACGGTCAGACCTCTTCCTGGGGTGGTGTGCCTGCCGGGCCCTCGCCGAGCGCGGCCAGGGCGCGGGCGACGGCTTCGGGGCGGGTGGGTGCCAGGGAGCGGGCCCGGGTGGCAAGGGTGTCCGCGATGTCGGGGAAGCGGCGGACGAGGGGCCAGACGTCCGTGGGGACGGTGCGTCCGGCGGCGATGCGTTCATGGGCGAAGTCGGCCAGCATGCGCACGAGTTCGTGGTCGGCGCGGGCGTCGATGCCGGTCACCCGGGTGAGCGGGAGGTCGAGGAAGACGCACTTGAGGACGGCTTGGCGGTACTCGGGTTGCGGGAGGCGGGCGGCGGCGTACGGGCCGAGGGCGGCCTCGATGACGCGGGTGTCGTTGGCACGCAGGGCCTCACGGACGAGGGACAGGGTGAGTTCGCCGTAGGAGCCGTGGGAGCCGTCGGCGGCGAGGTCATCGAGGTCGTCGAGGTCGTCGAGGAGCGGCAACGCGCGGAGCACCGCACGCTGTTCGGCGGGATCGCCGTGCCGGTAGAGATCGGCCACCTCGTCGGCGAGGGCCTTGCCCCGCAGGGGCAGGGAGGTGAGCAGGACGGCCCGGGCGGCCTCGTCCGTGCTCCAGTGCTCATTCAGCGACGCGCGCCCACAGTGTCTTCGCGCCGCGGGGAACAGGGCCCGGATCGCGCTGGGTTCCGCGGCGACGCGCGCCACGGCTTCGTCGAGCCAGGCTCGCGCTGCCGGGGTCAGAACGTCGAGGGAGAGGCGAGGGTCGGGGGGTGCCGGGGGCAGCGGGGGTACGGAAGGCATGAGGGGCCGAGCCTCCTGTGGGGTCGGAGGAGTTGATAGGGGAACGGGACCGCTACGCCGCCGCGGCGCGCAGGAAGTCGAGGGAACGCCGGGCGACTTCGGGGGCGTCCAGGGCGCCACCCTGGATCTCCACCGAGACCAGCCCGCGATGCCCGAGGGCCCGCAGTTCCGCGAGGACCGGCGGGAAGTCGATCTCACCGGCGCCGAGTTCGAGGTGCTCGTGGATGCCTCGCCGCATGTCCTCGATCTGCACGTTCAGCAGGCGTGGCGCGGCCTGCCGTACGCACTCCAGCACGGGCCGTTCCTCCGTGCAGTGGGCGTGCCCGACATCCAGGGTGATTCCGAACAGCTCGTGCCCGCCGAGGAGTTCGGCGAGACGCAGGCAGCGTTCCACCGTGTCGACGAACATGTACGGCTCCGGCTCGAAGGCCAGTGCCACCGCGTGCTGCTCGGCCGTTTCGAGCACCGCCTCGAGCCCGTGGGCCAGTTGCTTGAAGGCGTCCGCTTCCGACAGCCCGTCCGGAGCGGGGCCGCTGCACAGGTGCACCGTGGGCGAGCCGAGGTCGGCCGCGATGCGAACCGCCCGGCGCAGCAGGTCGGTTCTTCGCCCGTCCTCGTCCGTCATCAGCGTGGGGAGGTGCTTGCCGGTGGGGTCGAGAAGATACGGTGCGCCGGTCTCGACGGTCACGGTGAGGCCGTACCGATCCAGTGCGCGGGTGAGGCCGGCGACGCGGCGGGGCAGGTCGTCGGCGTAGGGATCGAGGTGGATGTGGTCCAGGGTGAGGGCGACGCCGTCGTAACCGAGGTCGGCGAGGATGCCGAGGACGGCGTCGAGCCGGTGGTGGGTGAAGCCGTTGGTGCCGTAGCCGAACTTGAGGGGGGTGGAGGGTGGTTCCATGAGGTCGGTCCTCACACAGCGTTCAGGTGGGGGATATACGGCGGGCGAGCCGTCGCGCGAGGGGGTGGGCGATACCGAGGGCGGTGGCCGCGGCGGGCGACCCGGCCCGCGCGGTGAGCGCCGCCTGCAGGGGCATCAGGGCGAGGATCCCGGCCCCCACGGCCTGCCGCACGTTCTCACCGGAAGGCTTGCGCACGGCCTTCAACTGCGAGGCGCCGTAGGTGCCGAGGTAGGCGAGGGCGGCGCCGGCTGTGACGAGTGCGGTGGTCCGGCCGGCGTCTGCGGGCTGGGGGTGGGCGGGAGTCGGACGCGGGACGTCTGCTCCGGCGGTGGGCGTGGAGACGGACGTCGTGTGCCGCGTTCCTTGCCCGGTGAGCGCGGGCCCGGGGCGCCGTAGGACCGCTGCCACGGCCGGGGCCGCGGCCGCGAGGCCGGTGGCGGTGGAGGCGGCCAGGGTCATGGCGGGCAGCCGGGCCGAAGCGCCCTGGACCTCGTGCCGGCTCAACTCGGTGAGGGTGTAGGTGTGTGCGCCGATCAGCGCGGCCGGAACCGCTCCTTTCAGCAGGGCCGTGCCGGTCTTCTCGCCCCGGCTCGCGACCAGTGCGCCCGCGAGGACGTCCAGCGCACGTGCGCCCGCCATGGCGGCCGGGCCCGCCGGGGTGGCCTTCAGCCCGAGGTCGTACGCCCAGACGGCGCCCGCCAGGGCACTCGCCCCGAAGAAGCTGTGGCGTCCGCCCGTCACAGCGGCCAGGCCCAGGCCCGCCGCGGTCAGGCCGCCGGCGACGGCGAGGGCGGTACGGCGCGGCACACGGCCCGACGGCACGGGCCGGTCGGGGCGCTCCACGGCGTCGATGGTGGCGTCGGCGTAGTCATTGAGAGCCATGCCCGCCCAGTAGAGGCAGACGGACGATCCCATGATGCCGAAGGTCCGGACGGTGAGGGGGTTTCCTGCGGCGGCCGCTCCTGCGAGCACATCTCCGGGGACGCTCAGAGCGGCTGGGGCCCGGACGAGAAGCGCGAGGTCGGAGAGGCGCCTCCGTTGTTTCATGACCGCACACTAGTCCAAATTTTGATCTTTCACATGCACTGGTTACGTCAACCAAAGTGATAAAGAAAACACATGAAGCGCTTTCCATATCCCGAACTCTGTGTTCTACAGCACCAGTTGCACGAGAGGAGATCCCGGAGTTCCGCCTGAGACCGACTCAGGTGACCGTGACCTTGATCGTGTGCCAGCCGGTGGCTCCGTCGGGAAGTGGCTTGTGCTTCTTGCCCGACTGCACCTGACCGGTGCTGTCGGTGGCGCGGACCTGCAGCCGGTGTCTGCCGGGCGTGGCCTGCCACGGCCAGCTCCACTGCCGCCAGGTGTCCGCCGACGCCGCCGCCGCGAGCCGCGCCGGCTGCCAGGGTCCGTCGTCCACGCGCACCTCCACCGCGGACACCCCACGGTGCTGCGCCCACGCCACCCCGGCCACCATCACCTGCCCCCGGGACAGTCGCCTGCCCGCGGCCGGTGTGTCGATCCGCGACTGCGTCTTCACCGGAGCCTGTTCCGCATAGCCCCGCCGTACCCAGTAGGCGCTGAAGTCCGAGAAGCTGCTCAGCTCCAGCTCGGTCAGCCACTTGGTCGCCGACACATATCCGTACAGTCCCGGCACCACCATCCGGACCGGAAACCCGTGTTCGACCGGCAGCGGTTCCCCGTTCATCCCTACGGCCAGCAGGGCGTCCCGCCCGTCGCGCAGGGCCGCAGTCGGCGTACCGGCCGTGTACCCGTCCACGGAGCGGCTCACCACCTGATCCGCGCCCGCGTCCGGTTCGACCTCGGCGAGCAGATCCTCGATCCTGACGCCCAGCCACCGCGCGTTGCCGAGCAACTCGCCGCCGACCTCGTTGGACACACAGGTCAGTGTGATGTACCGCTCCACCATCGGCATCGCCAGGAGTTGCTCGTACGTCAACGTCAGCGGTCGCCTCACCCGGCCATGAATCCTCAGCCGCCAGTCCTTCGGCTCCATCTGCGGCACCGTCAACGCGGTGTCGATGCGGTAGAAGTCCGCGTTCCTGGTCACGAACGGCTTCACCCCGGGCACCCCGGCGGATGCCTTGGCGGGCAGAGGCGGTGCGGGACTTGACGGGGCGGGAAGGACCACGGCGTCGCGGGCCGCGGCCACGCGCTGGGCCCAGAGCCGGCGTCCGCCGGGCACGGCCACGGCGGCGGCTCCGATCGCCCCGACCGCCAGCGCGAGAAACCGTCGCCGGCCCGTCGGCTGTCGTACGTCGTCCACCACTGGTCCATCGGTCTCCGACGCCGCTGAACGAGCGCCCCGCAGCGAGGGGTCGGTTCGCTGCGTCGCCGGGTCCGTCTCCGGGCCGGTGTCGTTGCCGAGGTCGTGCGGCCGTGCCGCCGCTGGGCGGGGCAGGCTGCGCCGCAGCAGCACCAGAAGGCCGGCGGCGGCCAGCGCGCCGGCCACCGACGGCAGCGGGTACGCCCAGGTGGCGCTGGCACGGGTGGCCGACGCGAGGACACCGATCACCCCGAACAGAGCGACACCCGCCAGCCCGAACCAGAGCCGGCGCATGGCCAGGACGCCGACGAACGCGGCGAAGAGCGCCAGCACCAGCACGATCCCCGCCTGCAGCGCCAGCTTGTCGTATGTGTAGAACACCGCGACCGCGAACTCCTTGACCGGAGTCGGCGCCGCGTCCACGGCGACCCCGCCCACCGCGACCAACGGCGCTGAGGGCCCGCCCGTCGCGGCCGCCACCAGCTCACCTACGCCCAGGGCGAGCGCGGTGGCCGCGACGCCGGCGAGTTCGCCGTACCACTGCTTGGGTGGTCTCACCGGCGGCTTCTGACCTGTCTGCTCGGTCTCCATCTCGATGTCGGACGGCTGCCGGGCGCTCAGCGGCTGATCCGGCGCAGCCGGGCCAGGCCGACACCCAGCAGGACCACACCGCCGAGCGCCACGATCGGCCCGACCACCGCCCACATCGTCACGCCGCTCATCGCCGAGCCCTTCATGACGTTCATCCCCTGCAAGGTCCAGGCCACGCCGGCCAAGGTCAGCAGTGCGCCGAGGGCGAGGACGATCCAGTTCTTCTTCACGGGAAATCTCCAGGTGGAAGGCCAAGGTTCTCACCAACGAGCCTGACTGTTCCCTGGCCGTGGCGGCGACCACGAGTGAGTGGACCGCCTTGTCCACCGATCGACGTACGCGCCTCTCCACCGGTGCGTGGATGTTTCACGGTCGCGAGCCGACCACCCTGAAGGGGGGTCGTAGACTGACGGCCCCATCCCGGCGGGCGAAGGTGGACACGGCGTGGCAGGGCACAGCACCGTCGACCGCGGACCCCGCTCCCGCGTCGGCTGGCATGTCCTTGTCGGCGTCGTCGCGCTACCTCTCGCGGTCGCCATAGCGGCCAACACCACGGTGGGGCTCGGACAGCGTCTGCTCGCTCTCGGCACGCTCGCCGTCATCGTCGCCTGGTACGCCCTGGTCTCGCGGCAGGTCATGGCGGGAGGCGACGAGCGCTGGGGGACGCTGTACTTCGCCGCGCTCGCGGTCGCGTTCCCGCTCCTGCTCGCCATCGCCCCGCTCGGTGGTGCCCTGATGTTCGCCCTCTGCCCGCAGCTGTTCGTCATGGTCGCGAGGTGGCGGATACGGCTGCCACTTCTGCTGATCCTCTACGCCGAACTCGCCTGGGCCATGTTCGCGCGCTCCGGCGTCAGCCGCTACACGCTGGCGATGGTCGGCGTGACCGTCCTGGTGCCGCTGACCGTCACGATCCTCCTGGGCGCCTACCTGACCGGCATCCGCGAACAGAACCACAAGCGGGCCACGCTGATCGAGGAACTCACCCGGACCCGGGCCGCACTGGCACGCGCGGGCCACGAGGCGGGTGTCCACGCGGAGCGGGAACGCTTGGCCGCCGAGATCCACGACACCCTGGCGCAGGGCTTCACCAGCATCCTCATGCTCGCCCAGGCAGCCCGGACGACCCTGCACCGCGATGTGACAGCAGCCGACGGCCAGCTCGACATCCTGGAGAGGACCGCCCGGGAGAACCTCGCGGAGGCCCGTTCCCTGATCGCCGCGCTGGCCCCGGTCGATCTGACCGGACGCGGCCTCGCGGACGCGTTGGAGCGGCTCGCCGCCCGCCACACCCGCGACACGGGTACCCGCGTCGAGCTGTCGGTCGGCGGTGATCGGCCCGGCGCACCCACCGCCACCGATGTCGCGCTGCTGCGCACCGCGCAGGAGGCCCTGGCCAACGTGGGCAAGCATGCCGACGCCACAGGAGTGCGCATCGAACTGCGCCACGAAGACGACCTCGTGGCGCTGGCGGTGACCGACGACGGCCAGGGCTTCGACCCGGACACCGTCCGCGGCGGCTACGGCCTCCTCGGCATCCGCACCCGCGCCCACGGTCTCGGCGGAACCTGCACGGTGCGATCGACTCCCGGCGGGGGAACCACGGTTCAGGTCGAACTGCCGCTGACCACGCCGGAGCCGGCGCTGCCCGGCCCGCACCCCCTGCCCGATCTCACCTCCGCCGCGATGACCGAGCGGGCGGAGCCGCGCCGATGACCGTCCATGTCCTGATCGTCGACGACCATCCCGTCGTACGCTTCGGCCTGCGCGGCATGCTCGAGGCCTACGACGACCTGCGGGTCGTCGGCGAAGCGGGTTCCGGCGACGAGGCGATCGTCCTGGCCGCCGCCACCCGCCCCGACGTCGTGCTGATGGACCTGCGGATGCCGGGTACCGACGGCGTGACCGCCACGGCGCGCATCCGCCAGGAACACCCCGGCATTCGCGTGCTCGTGCTGACCACCTACGAAGGCGATGCCGACATCCTGACGGCGATCGAGGCCGGCGCCACCGGATACCTGCTCAAGGACACCCCCATCGGCACGCTGACCGACGCGATCCGGGCGGCCGCCCGCGGTGAGACCGTCCTCGCCCCTCCGGTGGCCGCCCGGCTGGTGACACGCATGCAGGCGCCGGCCGGGGAGCAGTTGACCCCGCGTGAGGTCCAGGTGCTCGGCCTCGTCGCGCGCGGCCTGTCCAACAGCGAGATCGGCCGGCAGTTGTACATCGGCGAAGCCACGGTGAAGACTCACCTCCTGCGCACATTCGTCAAGCTGGGTGTCAACGACCGCACCGCAGCCGTCACCGTCGCGCTCTCCCGGGGAATACTCAGTACTTGACGCCGCAGAAGATCGCCGGGTGCGTCAGGGTGCGGTCGGCGCCGCCGCCTGGGTGCCCCGATCCGGAACGGGCGAGATCCCCACGTCGTCGGCGTCGCTGTCGCCGTGACCGTCGGAGAGCTTCTTCTCCGGAAGGATCAAGGCGAGTACCAGGCCGACGAAGAACACCGGAACCAGGTAGCGGAACACCGGTGTCAGGGCCTGCTGATACGCCAGGATCACCTCGTTCTGGATCTTCTCCGGCAGGGCGTGGACGAGCGCCGGAGTGAGCGACTGGGTGTCCCCGACCGCACCGGTGCTCGTGCCCCCCAGCCGGGCGGCGAGTTGGTCGGTGAGGCGGTGGGTGAACAGCGACCCGACGGCTGCGGTGCCGAGCGTGGCGCCGATCTCGCGGAAGAAGCTGTTGGCGGAGGTCGCCGTACCCACGTCCGAGCCGGGGAAGTCGTTCTGCACCGCCAGCACCAGAGGCTGCATCACCAGGCCAAGCCCGGCACCGAGCAGGAACACGTAGACGCCGACCACGACCAGCGACGTGCCGGTGTCCATGGTGGACATGAGGAGCGCCGCGACACCGACGAAGACCGTGCCGACGATCGGGAAGATCTTGTACCGGCCGGTCCTGCTCATCAGCTGGCCGGACGGGATGGCGGTGGCCATGAGGCCGACGACCAGAGGGATGAGCAGCAGCCCGGACTCGGTGGCACTGACGCCGTAGACCATCTGCAGATACGTCGGCAGATAGCCGATGACCGCGAACATGCCGATACCGATGACCAGGAGACCGATCACGGTGGCGATGTTGAAGATCCGGCTGTGGAACAGCCGCAGCGGGATGATCGGCTCCGCCACCTTGCTCTGGGAGTAGAAGAAGAGCACCCAGCCCAGCAGGCCGCCGGCGGCCATGCCGAGGATGACAGGGTCCGACCAGGCGTAGTCGGTGCCGCCCCATTCGGCCACCAGCACGGTGCAGGTCACCGCGGCGGCCATGAGCGTGAACCCGAGGTAGTCGAAGACGACTTCGACGGCCCGGCGCGGCAGTCGCAGCGCGAACACCCCGATGACGAGCGCCAGGACACCGACCGGCAGGTTGATCCAGAAGGCCCAGCGCCAGCCGGGACCATCGGTGAACCAGCCGCCCAGCAGCGGCCCGGCGACGGAGGAAAGGCCGAAGACCGCGCCCATGGGGGCCATGTACTTCGCCCGCTGCCGCGGCGGAACGAGGTCGGCGATGATCGCCTGAGAGGTGATCATCAGGCCGCCACCGCCCAGGCCCTGCACGCCCCGTCCGATGATCAGCCAGGTCATGTCCTGGGCCGCGCCCGCGATCACCGAGCCCGCGAGAAACACTGCTATGCCACCGAGAAAGAGACTCTTACGGCCGATCAGGTCTCCGAGACGGCCGTAGACCGGCATGGCGATCGTGGCCGCCAGGATGTAGGCGGTGGTCACCCATGCCAGGTGGCTCACCCCGTGCAACTCCCCCACGATGGTCGGCAGCGCCGTGCTGACGATCGTCTGGTCGAGGGACGCGAGCAGCATCGCGGCCATGAGGGCGGCGAAGACAAGTCCGAAGCGGTGCGGCGGGCCCGAGGAGTTCTGCTCCTCCTGCGTGGCCGCGGTCGACTGGCTCAAGGTGGCTCCTGAAACTTCGGGGATTCAAGCAGGGGGAACGTCACGCCGCATGCCGCGGGCACGGTGCGCTCACGACGTCAGCAGGGTGCGGAGGAGCTCCGCCGAGCGCTCGACGTAGGGCACCGGGGAGTCGTCGCCGTCGTCCGGACACTCCTCGCCGGCCCAGCGCTCCAGACCTGTACGCATCGCGGTGAGGGCGAGTGCGGCGATCAGGGTGGGCACCTCCCCCTCCGGCGGCTCTCCGAGGCGCAGGGCCACCGCGTCGGCGACCGATCGCTGAAACCCGTCGAACCGGGCCAGCAAGGTGGCCAGCAGCGGGGGGTGACTGCGGGTGAGGGCGAAGGCGGCGTGCATCTCCTGGCGCAGCGGCGGGTTGTCGGCAAGGTCCCGTACGAGCAGCCGGGTCAGGTCCGCAAGCACGTCCCGGGGATGCGCGGTGCCGCGCGCGACGAACTCGTCGGCCAACGACGACGGCAGTCCGAGGGGAGGCCCGGGCAGGACCGCCGTCTCCTTGTTCGGGAAGTAGTTGAAGAACGTCCGCGGCGAGACGCCCGCCTCGGCGCTGATCAAGTCGACGGTGACGGCGTCGAAGCCATGCTCCTGCGCCAGCCGCAGCGCCGCCGCGTGGATCTCGTGCCGGGTCTGCCGACGCCGGCGCTCACGGAGCCCCTCGCTCGTGGAAGCCATGAGGAAAATTCTTGCACACTGTGCAAAGAATGCACAGTACGCAGTTTCCCTGAGCACCAGTAATCCGGTGGACGGCCTCGAAACCGAGGTCGGCCTGTCGCGGGTCAGGGCGTTGGTGGCAGCGCGTAATGGTGGGCGAGGTCGGTGGCGAGATCGCTGAGGTGAGCCCTGGCTTCGGCGGGGCCGTGCACCGTGACGGCGCTCCCGAAGGGCAGTAGCGCTCGCACGTCCTCCAGACGCAGGAAACGGATCGTCACCTTGTGGCCGGCGGCGGATGCTTGAGGGTCGTCCCGGACGAGTCGTAGGCCGAAGATCCGTTGCGCTCGCTCCATCTGGCTCTGGTCGATGGTCGCGCTGACCTCTATCGCGTGGTTGTGTTCCCACTGATCGACGAGCGCCGCAGCGACGGTGGCCAGGGTCTGGCTCTCGCGGATCCGTCGTGGCCGGTCGACTTCTTCCCACGCCGTGATCCGTTCGAGCCGGTACATCCGTGGCTCTCGGGAACAATCGGCGACGAGATACCAGATGCCGGCCTTGGCGAACAGTCCGTAGGGATCCACGAGCAGGTCGCGCGGGCATGATGCGCGGTGGCTGTCGTACTCGATCCGTAGTCGCCGACCTCGCCGCACCGCACCGATCAGCGACGCCGGAGTCGTGTCGGGAGCAGGTGCCTGACGCCAGGGACGGCTGTCCACGTGCACTACGTCGGTGAGCGGCAGGAGGTCGTCAGCTCGACGTGGCTGCGCAGCGGCGATCTTGGAGAGCGCGCGCCGGCTCTCGACCGAGGCGTTGAGCTCCGCCCGTTGCTTCTCGTCCAGCCCGGTGAGCGACAGATGATCACGCTCGCCCGGTGTCAGCCGCATGAGGTCGAGCCCGGACCCGGGCAGCATGGTCACGCCTCCGAGGCGGCCCCGGTGTGCGGTCACCGGCAGTCCGGCGTCGCGGAGCCAGTTCAGGTCTCGGGTGACGGTTCGAAGGGACACCCCGAGCGCTGAGGCAAGTTCCTGTGTGGTCACGGCATTCCTCGAACCGAGGAGCAGCATCAGGGCGAAGAAGCGATCTGGGGTCACTCACCGATTTTTTCAGGGAATTGCGACACGATGCGGCGCATATCCCGGTCAGGCTGAGGGCCGCAGCTCCTCCGGGCCACCCACCATCCTCAGGGAAGAACCATGACCACATCCGTGATGTCCATCGTCTACGTGAACGACGCTCCCGCCGCGGCTCGCTTCTACGGCGACCTCCTCGACATGAGCCCCTCGTTCGAGACTCCGGGATACCTCACCTTCGACCTCGGGCCAGGCGCTGACCTCGCCGTATGGTCCGGCCAGTTCGAGAATCTGTCGCCGGGCGTCCCGCGCACCAGCGAGGTGTGCCTGGCCATCGACGGCGGCCCCGACGATGTCGACGCGATCTTCAGGTGCTGGAAGTCCAAGGGGGTCACGATCCTTCTCGAACCTCACGACGCGGGGTTCGGGCCGACCTTCCTCGCAGCCGATCCGGACGGGAACCGTATCCGCGTCGCACTGCGGGACTGAGAGCGGTGCCGCCGCAGCCGGGCGGCCGACGGCCGGGTCGGTTCTGGGTGGCTCGGCCGCCGGCCGGAGCCGGTCCCACCCGGGTTCAGTAGGCGACGGTGAAGCGGGCCTGGCGGTGGGTCGGCTCGTCGATCTCGTCGACGAACGCGATGGCGTAGTCGGCACCGGATATGAAGGACTTGCCGTCGGCGTCGGAGAGGAGCACATCGCCGCCGAGGCGGAAGGTGCCGGTGCGCTCGCCGGGGACCCAGGAGCCGAACTCGGCGGCCGGGCTGACGTAGAACCAGTCCCCGCCGCTGTCCGCGGCCCGCAGCTGCTCCAGGACCTGGGCGTGCGAGCCGGCCTCCGGCTTGAAGACGTCCGGGAAGTCGGGGGTGTCGATCAGTCGCGGACCACCCTCGGCCACCCGCAGGCTGCCGGCGCCGCCCACGACACCGATCCGGGCACCGCCCTCGGCGGCCGCCGCGAGCAGCGACGGAACGAGCGGGAGCAGGAACGGCTCACCGTCGACGCTGCCATGCACCGCGACGACGACCACATCGGACTTGGCCGCCAGATCGCGCACCAGGGCCTCGTCATCGATGGACCCGGCGACGGGGGTGACCCCGGGACGGGCCTCGGCGGAGCCGGTGCGGTTGACCGCGATGATCTCGTGCCCGCGACGCAAGGCCTCGTCGGTGATGTGGCCGCCGGCGTAGCCGGTCGCGCCGAAGACGGTGATGATCGCCATGGTGGGCTCCCTCCGTAGGGGGTGTGTGGTGAGCGAAAGCGTTCTGCCTGCGGCAGACGCGCGCAGCGGCCGGTCCGGCCTCGCGTAATTCGAAACTGCGACGCTTACGGATGGAACTGTAACAGCAGTAGATACAGTTACTCCCGGCTGCCCGTACCATGAGGTCATGGCACAGCCCACGAACACCCAGTTCGCGGTCGGCGTCCATCTGCTCACCCTGCTGGCCGCCCGACCCGGCGAGTGGCGGGACTCGCAGTCCCTCGCCTTCAGCCCCGCGACCAACGCCGCACATGCGCGGCGCATCCTCGGCCGGCTGCGCGAGGCCGGACTGGTCCGCTCACATCCCGGACCGCGCGGCGGCTGGATGCTGGAGCGCGAGGCGGCGCAGATCGACCTGGCCATGGTCTGGCTCGCACTCAACGGCGAGGACCCGGTCCTCGGCATGCATGTCCCGCAACCCGACTGCCGTGCCGGCCAACGCGTCCACCAGACGCTCCTGGATCTGGATCGGCGGGCCCGCCGCGCCCTGCTGGACGAACTCGCCCGCACCACCGTCGCCGACGTAGTGCGCGAGGACAGCGTCACGACGGTGGACGGGGCGTGAGACCCGCGCGCACGACAAGCCCTACGAATGGACGGTGACAGCGAGGGAGCCGTGCCCTCGCGCTGGTCGACGACGGTCGATTCGGACCGCCCGCGCCAACGGCCTTCGTCACGCCGAGCGCTGTCCCGGCGGCTCCGCCAGGGGCGCTGCGGCGGCCAGCGCCCGTACACCTTCCTCTGCCATCAGGTCGATGACCGGGGAGGCGTCCGGTGCGTAGAGGGCCTCGACGGCGTGCGCGATCGCGTTCATGCCGCTGGTCACGGAGACGGCCGTCGGCAGGGGCACGGTGAGCGCGGGGTCGTAGAGCACGGAGACCGGCAGGACGCGGGGGTCGCGGCCGGTACGTTTGACGCCGTTCTCCGTGAGCCCCCACACCGGTGTCATCTCGGATCCGGAGTACGTCGTCGGTACGGCGATGACCGGCAGGCCGTACTTCAGGGCGACGATCTTCCCGAGGCCGATCGCCGATCCGCCGCCGATCGCGACACAGCCGTCCGCGTTCACCTCCTTCGCACGCCTCTGTGCCTCGACGGCGGACTCGGCGGGCACATGCATACGGGCCTGGGCGTGGATGTCCGCCGCCCGGGCCCCGATCAGGCCGGCGACCTTCTCGGCGAGTTGCCGCTGTCCCGGTGTGCACAGCACCATGACCCGCTTCAGCCCGGCGTGGTCGATCTCGTCGGCGAGTCGGTCGAGTACACCGGCGCCCATGACCACGCGCATCGGCAGTGCCTGGTACACGAAGTCGAGCGGCGTGCTCATCGGGCGTCCTCACGCCCCTCCGGCTCGACGCCGATGTCGTACTCGGCGATGCGGAACGGCGCGGCGACCTGGTACGCGCGCGCCTTCTCCTGGTCGTCGACCTGGGCGAACTCGACGACCAGGCTGTCCTTGACGGCGAAGACGGCGTCCGAGTCCAGGTAGGGGCCGTCGGCGACGAAGACATGTGTCGTCAGCGGGCGGTGGCCGTCGGCCTCGACGATGAAGTGGATGTGGGCCGGGCGGTACGGGTGGCGGCCGGTGGCGTCGAGCAGCACCCCCACCGGACCGTCGGTGGGGATGGGGTAGTGGCTCGGCACCACGGTACGGAACCACAGCCGACCCTCGTCATCGGTCCTGAAGAGACCGCGTCCGTTGCCCGGCGGCTGGACATCCGGCTGCTGTACGTCGTAGAAGCCGTCCTCGGTGCACTGCCAGACGTCGACACTCGCTCCGGGCAGCGGGCGGCCGTCCGTCGACCTGACGCGCAGTGATACGACGCAGGGCCGGCCCGTGCCCAGGAGGTCGATGGTGTCCCCGCTCTCGCGCTTGGGGGATTCCACGACGTGGAACGGCCCGAGGACGGTGCTCTCGGTTCCGCCGCCCTGTTCGTTCACCGTCTCGACCAGCATGGAGACGCCCAGCACATCGGAGAGCAGGATGAACTCCTGGCGGGTGGGGTCGCATTTCTGTCCGACGGCGGTGAGGTAGTCCACGGCGTACTCCCACTCCCGCATCGTCGGACGCAGCTCACGGACGTACCCGTGGAGATGGCGGACGAGACCTTGGAGCAGTTCACGCAAGCGAGGGTCCGGTGTGTCACGGAAGCTGTCGACGGCCGCGGTGGTGATGGCTTTCATGGCTTCGTCGGTGCCGGACATGACCTACCCCCAGTGCTGGCGTGCTTCCACGGCCGGGCCGTGGTCGAGGAGACGCTACGGAGTCGCGCCGACGGACGACAGCCGCGAAGCGCGAACGGCAGCCGGATCGCGCGACGGGTTTCGCAAATCCGTCCCGGGCGAGGGAACGCCGCCGGACGCCCCTTGTTGACCAGGTGGCGGGAGGTTAAGAATGACGCATGGGCCGCTCCCCCCTGGCGAGCCACGTGCTGTGCCGCGATTCAGGCTTCGAGGACTTCCGTGAACGCCTCAACGACCTGTTCTATCCCGCGGACGTCACCCCGTTGTCGGGCCCTGAGACACCCGGCGGTGAACTGCGCGGCACGCGTACCGAGCACATCACCGTCGGCCTGATGACCTTCGGCCAGCGCACCCGCGTCGATCCCGGCAGGACACCGTCGCACTACCACGTCAACGTCGTGCTCCGAGGCGCCATCGAGGCGGCCACCGGACGCCAGGAGATGGTGGCGACCGCCGGCGACGCGATGGTCTTCACGCCGACACAGCAGCACCGGCTGCTGAGTTGCGAAGGCGGCGCAAGACATCTGGGGGTCAAGATCGACCGGAGCCTGGTCGAGGGCGAGCTCCAGGCACTCCTGGGCCGCCCTCTGCAGGCTCCGCTGGAATTCGCCTTCGACTTCGATCTGACGTCCCCGCACGGCCGCAGCTGGCGCAACACCCTGGACCTGCTGCTGACCGAGTCCGACAGTACAGACGGGCTCATCGGCCGACCCGCGGTCCAGCCGCACTTCGAACGCCTCCTGGTGAGCGGCCTCCTGCTGGCGCAGCAGCACAACTACACGGAAGCGCTGCTGAGTCCGCGGCCTCCTGCCTACCCGCGGACGGTCCGCAAGGCCGTCGACCTGATCGAGGGCCGCCCCGAGACCCCGTTCACGGTCGGAGACCTGGCGCAGGCGGCGGGCGTCAGCGCTCGTCGCCTCCAGGAGGGATTCAGGGAACACCTCGGTGTGACCCCCATGACGTATCTGCGCAACGTCCGTCTGGACCGCGCCCACGCCGACCTCCGCACAGGCGGCATCGGGGTCGCCCAAGCAGCCCATCAATGGGGCTTCAGCCATCTGAGCCGCTTCTCCGCCGCCTACCGCCGACGCTTCGGCGAGGCTCCCTCCGAGACCCTGGGCACGGCAGGTGACGCGCCGTGAGGCCGCGGGGCGGGCACGGCAAGGCGCAGTGACCCGCTCCGCGGCGGCCCTCTTCACCGTCAACGGCCATGTCCGCTGGACGAACAAGTCACTACTCAGCGGCGACCTCGACGCGCAGGGTTCCTGATCGAGGTTGGCGGCACCGGCGGGGCCCGGGCACCGCCAGGGAACGCGCCGACTGAGGAGGCATACGTCATGGCTGGGAGACTGGCAGGCAAGGTGGCCGTCGTGACCGGGGGCAGTTCCGGAATCGGGCAGGAGATCGCCCGCAGGCTCGCGGTCGACGGGGCGGACATCGCGGTCGCGGACGTCCTCCCGGCCGACGACACGCGGGAACTCGTCACGAGCACCGGACGGCGGTTCTTCAG
Organism: Streptomyces sp. NPDC005648; assembly: GCF_040605395.1. Lineage (NCBI taxonomy): Bacteria > Bacillati > Actinomycetota > Actinomycetes > Kitasatosporales > Streptomycetaceae > Streptomyces > Streptomyces sp. NPDC005648. The sequence continues at coordinate 76,479 of NZ_JBEXCS010000037.1, forward strand.
CGACAAGGTCGACATCTCGGACGAGGAAGCGATCCAGGGGTTCGCCGGGCGGGTCCGCGGCGAACTCGGTGCCGTCGACATCCTGGTGAACAACGCGGCCGTCGTTCTGCTGAGCGACGTCGACCATGTCACCTACGACGAGTGGCGTCGCACGTTCGCCGTCAATGTGGACGGTGCCTTCCTCACCTCCAAGGCGTTCCTGCCCGCCCTCAAGGAGTCCGGGGCGGGACGGATCATCAACATCTCCTCCTCGAGCTACTGGACTCCGCCGCCCGTCGCCGTCTCCTATGTCTCGGCCAAGGGCGCGCTGAACGGGCTCACCTCCGTCCTGGCCACCAACCTGGCCGCCCACACCATCACCGTCAACGGCGTCGCGCCGAGTCTGGTACGCACGGCAGTGACCGTGGCGACGATGAGCGAGGAGTTCTTCGCACAGGTCGAGCAGATCCAGGACATCAGGCGCGTACAGATGCCGGCCGATGTCGCGGGCGTCGTGGCGTTCCTCGCCTCCGACGACGCCGCGTTCGTCACGGGGCAGATCATCGCCGCGGACGGCGGAGCCACACGCCGATGAGAATTCGCCCGCTACTTTTTCGACGCTTTCAGTAGCTGATCAACGGTTTGTTCGGTCCAGCGATCCACCGTGACCATTCCATAAGGCTCCTGCTCCGAGTCGCTGAGCCTCTCCACTCCTTCCGGATCTCGCGCGACAGTCACTACCAGATAGGGGTGGGTATCGCCCTTCGGGAAGTAATCTCCGGCGGTCCAATTCGGAAGCACCCACCAGGCGTTGGCGTAGTCCGTGGCATGCGTCAGATTCAACATCTCACTACTGTGATAGATCTTGGAGGAATAGCGGTAAAAATCGTCCCCCGGTGCCGCGACCCAACCGGGAGCATCCCGCACATGCACCTCCTTACCGGATCTCGTGTCCCATGACGTCTCCTCGGAGTCGACGAAACTGTTGCCCAGTTTGCCTCGATCCGCTCGGACGAAGGAGAGGGACGCATCGATCTCGATACGCCCGAACCCGGAACGCAGCGGCACATCGACAACGAACTCTCCCGACGAGTCCTGCCCTGGATCCAGTCGAGAACCCGCATCGGTAACCCTCCCCGCACCGAGCATCCGAGAAGGCGAGTAGATCACATGCCTGATGGTTTCGTCGGAACTGGACAGATCACGCTTCCAGTCATTCGCCCCGGTGCCCTTCTCAGCGAATCGAGTCGGCCAACCCACGACAGTCCATGTCGCCCCCACGACATAGATCCTCACCGAGCCGGAGTTACGGAAATCCACCCGCGCCGGAACGTGCAGGACCGTACCGTCCGCGCTTGGAGCGGGATCACCGAAAGAAACCCTGAAGGGAATTTTTACCGGAGTCGAGTAGGGGACGTACATCTGCGAATAGACGAGGCTCGCCAGTCCGATGGCACCCGAGACCACGACACTGAGCGCGATTCCCTTGGGATGTGGAATCCCCTCCCAGACTTTCCGCCTCGTCAGCATCCACAAAGCCCAGATAGCCCAGAGAGTCAAGCCGATCCACAGCCAGAGAAACACCGTGTAAGAGCGGCCCTGAATCTGCGTGATCAGGAACATCAGATTCGTGACCGCCACGGAACCGACCCCAGCAAGGACGGCCGCACCCGAGTACCGCACGTTCCTTTTGCCCCAGTAGTCACACACCGCCAGAGCCGCGACCCCTTCGACCAGCGCAGCAGCCACGAAGACGGCTCCGACCACACGCCCGCCGTACGCCAAAGCGTTGAAAGCGTCGGTGACACCGACGTAGAACAGCACAGCGGCTGATACGAGCAGACCCGACGCCACGACCGCGCCCGAAACGCATCTCCTCACCCGCCGACCCGGCCAAGAGGTCCTGTCAGCGCCCCTGCGGGCCGAACCCGGATCATCGAGATTGTTCATTCCCACAGAGTGGCCACCCCTCCGCGACCGTCCTCATCATGACGCGCGCATGTCCCTCAACAGCCCCCCGCCGGCCTACATGGAAGGTTCGGTGACCGTCACAGGCGTCGTGCCCGCGGCCGTCGAGCACCACGAGAAAATGGCCGCCAAGCGCCAACTCACGGTACTGGGCGAGGCGTTGACCGCCTTCGACCTCCGATGGGCCGCGCCGGTCTTTCCCGACGGCGAGGACAGCCACCCCGTCGCCCGGCACCCACCGCCACCCGGAAGAATGACCGCCCAGAAGCACGCCGGCGCCGCCAGGCCCACCCGTCACACCTTCAGCCCCGCCGCAGTGAGGATGCCGTCATGTCCACTCCGCAAGAATCGCCGTCGCCCACCGCATGGGCGCCCCCGCGGTACCTGCCGCCGGTCGAACCGCTCGGCCGCCCGGACGGCACCCTGCACTACTCCGGAATCAGCTATGCGGCGCCCTCGGGGTACCGACCACTCCTGATGGACCTCTGGACCCCGGGCGACGCCGACCGGCCGCCGTGCGTCGTATGGATCCACGGCGGCGCCTGGTACTTCGGCGACAGGCGCTACCTGCCCGAGACAGTCGAACCCGACGGCGTCTTCGATGCCCTGCTGGACGCCGGCATCGCCGTCGCCTCGATCGACTACCGGCTCTCCGCGGAGGCCCCCTTCCCCGCTCAACTGCACGACACCAAGGCGGCCATCCGCTATCTGCGGCACTTCGCGGACCGCCTCAACCTGGATCCGGGACGCATCGGCGTCTGGGGCGAGTCGGCCGGCGGACACCTGGCCGCCCTCGCCGCCCTGACCGGCGGACTGACGGAGCTGGAAGGCGAGGTGGGCGTGGTCGGGCCGGACAGCTCGGTGCGGGTGTGTGTCGACTGGTACGGACTGTCCGACCTGGACATGCAGCCCGACGGAGCCCCGGTGACCGACGAAACCGCCGAACCCGAGCCCCTGTACGACATCATCGGCTCGCTCCTGGGAAGCCACACCCGTGAGGCGAAACGCGCCGCGAGCCCCGTCGCCTACGTCACCGCCGACGCTCCGCCGTTCCTGCTGATCCACGGCACACACGACGTCGTCGTACCCGCCACACACAGCGAGCTGCTGCATGAGGCACTCACACAGGCCGGCACGAAGTCGGAGCTCCTGCTCGTCGACGGCGCCGATCACATCTTCTCCGGAGCGGCCGACATACCTGGGCTCATCGAGGCATCGGTCGCTTTCCTGACGGCTCACCTGCGTACCCCGGCATCGTGAGGGGCAGGTGGGACGGGGCCGCGCGGCGGGTTCGCGGTCAGCGGCCAGGAGCTGCGTGGGCGGCCGGCTCCGTGTCGCCGTGCCAGGTGGGCCAGCCCAGCAGGCGCGGGCGTTCGGTGACCCAGGCGCGGCTGTCGGTGCCGATCTCCGCGTCGATGAGCTGCTCCAGCAGGGCGCTGTAGCGGGCGACGAGGTCGCGGTGTGCGGGGTCGGCGGCCAGGTTGCGCAGCTGCGCGGGGTCTTCCTGGCGGTCGTAGAGCACGACGTCGTTGTGGGCGAACAGCTCGTCGACGGAGGTGGGCCGGTTGGGGTCCAGGGGCGCGAAGTAGCGGCCGAAGGTGTAGCGGTGGTCGTTGCAGGCGCGCAGGAAGCCTCGCTTCGTCCAGTCCGGGCGCAGCTCACCGGCGGCGATGCGCTGGGGCGCGTCGGGGTCGGCGAACTCGAACCAGAAGTCCGCGTCCAGCATCATGATCGACTCGATGGCGCTCAGGACGCCTTCGCGCACCTGCCCGCCGTCCAGTGCGGGGAGGAGGGAACGGCCCTTCAGGGCGGGGTGCCGGGTCGCGGTCTCGGCCTGGTCGAGACCGGCGAACGCGAGGAGGGTGGGGGCGAGATCGACCGCGGAGGCCAGGGCATCGGTCCGGACGCCGGCGTGGGCGGTCAGGTCGGGGTGGGCGATGACGAGGGGGACGTGGAGGTTCTCGTCGTAGACCAGGCTGCCCTTCTGCCGCAGGCCGTGGGAGCCGGCCATCTCGCCGTGGTCGGCGGTGAAGACCACGACGGTGTTGTCGGCCTGGCCGGAGGCGTCGAGGGCGTCCAGCACATGCTCGATACTGCGGTCGACGTCGCGCAGGGCGTTGAGGTAGAAGTTCAGACCGTCGTACCAGTGCTCGTCGGAGGCCACCGGCCCGAACACGGTGTCGATCATGCGCTGGTACTCGGTGATCGCCGGGGCGGCGCCCGACAGGTCGTCGTGCAGACTGGCGGGCAGGTCGAAGTCCCAGCGGCGCCGGTAGACCGGGATGTCGGCGGCGGCCTTCATGCGCACGGCATGCGCCAGCAGCGGCGGCAGCTGCACCTGGGGGCGGCCGCCGTAGTCGAAGCTCATGATGTCGTGCGGGTTGACGAAGTTGACCGCCATGAACCACGGCTGCTCCGCCGCGACGACCGGAGCGCGGTCGCGCAGCCAGTGCACGGCCTGTCCGGCGATCACCGGGTCGAGCTTGAGGCCGGCCCAGGCGCCGCCGTCGATGTCGCCCCAGGTGTTGAACTCGCTGAATCCGTACGGTTCCAGGGCGTTCGTGGTGGGGGCCGGGTTCTGCGGGGAGACATAGGCGTTGGAAAGGTGCCACTTGCCCTGGTACGTGCAGTAGTAGCCGGCCGAGCGCAGCATCGTGCCCAGCGTGCCCAGTCCAGGGTCGAGGGGGCGGATGTAGGGGATGTTGTCGTTGTCGTAGATCTCGGTCAGGGGCAGGTGCTGGCCGGTGTACATGACCGACCGCGCAGAGCTGCACTGCGCGGAGGCGGTGAAGTAGCGGTCGAAGGTGACACCGCGGGCGGCGATCCGCTCCCGGGCGGGCAGCGTGTACCCCTCCGCCTGCGGCAGGACGGCACGCTCCTCGTCGGTGACGATCAGCAGAATGTTGGGACGACGCACCACGGGCCTAACCGCCCTCCGCTCCCGATCCGCCCGAACCAGGACGAATCCGATGATCTATTGCCTTTGACTCTAGATGCGGTCTCCTTGAGCTGCTCCGCGTGACCGAGTCAGGCAGGTCCATCCAGGTGAGGACCGTGCACTCTCCCCAGGCCTCCCCGGTGCGTCGATGGGCCGAACGGCCCCCCTGGTCTGCACCTTCCGGTCCTTACCGGACCGCTCATCGCCCGCCGAGGATCAAAGGTGAAGGTGATCACCTCGCCGACGAGGAGGCGAGAACGATGGAAGAGATCGGGACAGCGGAGTGGTTCGCCATCGGTGTCACCGGCATGGCGCTTGCGGGAGCCGCCCACGCCACGGTGGGTCTGGCACACATCGCCAGAGAGATAGCGCGCGGGCCGGGCGAAGACCGCGTCACGGGCGGTTCGGACCTCCAGATGATCAGCGGCCCCGGCGGCTGGATCCTGTTCGGCGCCTTGATCCTCACGGGCGGAGCGATCCATCACTTCGTGTCCGGCGTCGGGACGGTCGTCAGGGAGGTCGTGCACGTGCCGTGACAGTCCGCCGTTCCTTGCGGCCACGGCAGGGAAACTCCGCAGCGCACTGGATGACGGGCGACAATTGGAGGGAGTGAACATCTGGGAGGCGGTCGGGTTTTGAGTCGGATTCTGGTGACCGGGTCCGCGGACGGTCTTGGACGTGCCGCGGCGGACACCCTCCTGTCCGCCGGTCACGATGTCGTGGTGCACGCCCGGAGCCGGAAACGGGCGGCGAGTATGGGTGCGTTGGTCGGCCGGGGCGCACACCTTGTCGTGGGTGACTTCGCCGAGCGCGACGCCGTACGGGAGGTCGCGGCGGAGCTGAACGAGTCGGAGCCGCTCGACGCTGTCATCCACAACGCGGGTGTGTGGAGCGGGCCGGCGGTGATGCCGGTGAACATCGTGGCGCCGTATCTGCTCACCGCCCTGCTCGGGGCGCCGCGTCGACTGGTGTATCTGAGCAGCAACTCGCACTTCAGCGGGCGCCCGTCACTCGCCGCGGTCGACTGGCGAGGGAAGAGCGCGGGATCGTACGCCGACAGCAAACTGTTCGTCACCACGCTCGCGGCCGCGGTCGCCCGCCTGCGCACCGGCGTGCTGAGCAATGCCGTGGACCCGGGCTGGGTGCCGACGAAAATGGGCGGTCCGAGCGCGCCGGACGATCTCGAACTCGGCCACCGGACACAGGAATGGCTCGCCGTCGGCGACGAGCCGGAGGCCCTGACCACCGGCGGGTACTGGTATCACCGCCGGCGACGGGAGCCGCATCCCAGCGTCCGCGACGAGGCGTTCCAGACCCGCCTTCTGGAGGCGCTGGCGGAGGAAACGGGCACAGCGCTGTAGGACGACGGGTGCCGTCCGGTACGACATCGACGGCGCGTCTCGCCCTGGGGAGCCCCCGCCGAGGGTGAGTGGCGTGGCGGGGCCGGGGCCGCTCAGGAGGCGGATTCGATGGTGAGCTGCTCCGCGGTGGCGAGCCGTCCGGTGCCGCTCTCGGCCACGCGGCCGAGGATGATCAGGCCGTCGGAGTGGGGGAAGTCCCGGTAGAAGACGGCCAGGTTGCCCCAGGGCGCGTAGTACGCCAGGTCACCGGCCTTCGCTTCGGCTCCGTCCGGGGCGCCCTTGGTGGACAGTCGGCGGGGCAGGTCGGCGATCCTCTCGGTTTCGTGGAAGTCGCTCAGGCTCACTGTGAGCGGGAGCAGCGCGGCGAAGTCACGGGCTGCGGCGCTGTCGTTCAGGGTGGCGGTGGCGGGGTGGCCGTCGATGGTGAGGCGGAGGGTCATGGCGGGTGTCCTGCCGGGAGTCGTGATCGGTGCCGGGCCGGACGGTGTCTCACGCGCCGAGGGCACGGAGGCGGCGGAGGACGCGGGAGGCGCGGAGGTCGAAGGACGCGTCTCCTCCGTGCACGCGGGCGCGGCGAGCAGCAGCAGAGCTGCGGCCGATATCAGGGGCGTGGCATCCGTCAGGCGGGGAGGGGTTCGGAGTAGTGGCGGAAGCCGTCGCGTGTGCTGTGGATCTCGTACAGGCGCTTGGCCAGTGCCTCGGGACTGCTGTGCTCGGCCTCGGGGTGGATCGCTGCGGGGACGATCAGCTGCGCGACATGGATGTTCTCCGGGGCGAGGGTGTCGTGCAGCATGGCGGCGTACGCGCTTTCGCCGGCGAAGGCGATCGAGGTGCCGGCGACGTTCGGATTGGGGCGTACGGCGCTGGCGCCGTTGACGAACAGCAGGGTGCCGCGGCCGAGTTCACGCATGCCGGGCAGGACTGCGTGCACGGCGGCGACCGGGCCCTTGACGGAGAAGGCGAGTGGGGCGTCGAGGTCGTCCGCGCCCGTGTCGAGGACCTTCTTCATGAAGTCGGACCGGGGAGCGGGGCTGTACTGCAGGATCTCGATCGGGGAGAGCGTGTCGGCGGCGGCGTGCAGGGCCGCCGTCAGTGACCCGGGGTCGAGAGCGTCGGCGACGAAGCCACGGGCCTGGACGCCGTCGCGGGCCAGTTCGGCCGTGAGCGCGTCGAGGCTGTCGGCGCTGCGTGAGATGAGGGCGACGTTGCGCCCGGCGGTCCCGAAACGGCGGGCGGCGGCGAGCCCGAGACCGGGGCCGGCACCGATGAGGGCGAAGGTGGTCACGGTGAGTCCTTTTGCGGGGTCGGGGGCCGTGCCGTATGTCGGGACCGGGCGGTGAAGGGCCCGGTCTCGGTGGGGGGGCAGGGAGGGAGGGGGTTAGGTGGGTCAGGGGGTGAAGAGGGTCAGGGGGTGAAGAGGGTCAGGGGGTGAAGAGGGTCAGGGGGTGAAGAGGTCGG
>NZ_JBEXCS010000038.1:0-82785 GCF_040605395.1 Streptomyces sp. NPDC005648
AGTTCTCAAGGAACGGTCGCTTCCTTTGTACTCACCCTCTCGGGCTTTCCTCCGGGCGCTTCCCTTCGGTCTTGCGTTTCCGACTCTATCAGATCCTTTCGGGCCTGATTCCCAGTCAGCGGGAGTTGCCTTCCCGGCCGTTGGGCCGTTCCGACGAGTGAGACTTTAGCGGATTCCCGGCCCCCGCGCTAATCGGCGGCCTGCGTCCTTTCGAACGCGGATTCCCCATTTCGCAAATACGCACACCAATAAAACGACGGCGGTCTGATCGACAGCAGCCGAGTAGAGGTTGGTACCTACGGAATGGCTGTCCGGGGACCGACCGGAGTCGGCTCTCACGTCGGACAACTCGAAGAACCTTACGGACCGCCCCGGGGCGTGTCAACTCGCTGCCTCGGAGCACCCCGGAGGCGTACCCTGGCTGCCATGACAACGCGTACGTGCACCCAGCTGTGGTGGGCCGCCTGACGGCGGCCGTACTCACGTATGCACCCTACGGCCGCCGCCTCGGCGGCCGTTCTTGTTTCTCCCTCCGGAGCTTCCGAGGGTCGGCCGGCCGGGACGGCGGCCCGAACCGGAGAAGGAGCGGAGATGACTCGGGTCTTCAGCGGGATCCAGCCGACCGGACACCTGACGTTGGGCAACTACCTGGGGGCCATGCGGCGGTGGGCCGCGGCCGACCAGCATCAGGCGGACGCGCTGTTCTGCGTGGTGGACCTGCATGCGCTGACGATGGACCACGATCCGGCGCGGGTGCGCAGGCTGAGCAGGCAGGCGGCGACGCTGTTGCTGGCGTCGGGCCTGGACCCCGAGCTGTGCACGCTCTTCGTCCAAAGTCATGTGGACGAGCACGCGAGGCTGTCGTATCTGCTGGAGTGCGTGGCGACCGACGGCGAGATGCGGCGGATGATCCAGTACAAGGAGAAGGCCGCGAAGGAGGCCGCCCGGGGCCGAAGCGTGCGGGTGTCGCTGCTGACGTATCCGGTGCTGATGGCCGCGGACATCCTCGCGTACGGGACGGACGACGTGCCGGTCGGCGAGGACCAGGCGCAGCATGTGGAGCTGGCGCGGGATCTGGCGGTGCGCTTCAACCAGCGGTACGGGCACACGTTCACCGTGCCGCGCGCGACGCTGCCGCAGGTCGCCGCGCGGGTGATGAACCTCCAGGAGCCGACGCGGAAGATGGGGAAGTCCGACGAGTCGGGGCTCGGGGTCGTCTATCTGCTGGACGAGCCGGACGTGGTGCGGAAGAAGGTCATGCGGGCCGTGACCGACAGCGGGCGGGAGGTCGTGTACGACCGGGAGGAGCGACCCGGGCTCGCGAACCTGCTGGAGATCCTGGCCGCGTGCACGGGTGGGAACCCGGAGGCCCTGAGCGGTGTATATGAGTCGTACGGCGCCTTGAAGAAGGACACCGCGGAGGCCGTGGTCGAGGTCCTCAGGCCCGTGCAGGAGAGGCACAGGGACCTGTGCGCCGATCCTGGCCAGGTGGAGGGGGTGCTGCGGGATGGTGCGGAGAAGGCACGGACGATCGCCCGGCCGACCGTGGATGCCGCTTATCGCGCGATCGGGCTGCTGCCGGCCGCCTCGGATACGGGCGCGGCTGTGGGAGCGGGCACCGAGACGGGAGCGGGCACGGATACGGCCGTGGTGCTGAACACCGCCCGGTAGGCGCGCGGGCCGGTGGCGCGGTGCGATGCGATCCGAGGAGGTGGTGGACGCGGCGGGCGTATGAGCCGCCGCGTCCCTTCTCCTGGCCCCGGTGTGACGGTGGGGGTCAGTCCTTCTTGCCGGAGGCGAGTGCGCGGCTGCGGTCGCGGGCGGCTTCGAGGGCGGCGATGAGGGCGGCTCGGACGCCGTGGTTCTCGAGTTCGCGGATGGCGTTGATGGTGGTGCCGGCGGGGGAGGTGACGTTCTCGCGGAGCTTGACCGGGTGTTCGCCACTGTCGCGGAGCATGGTCGCGGCGCCGATCGCTGACTGGACGATCAGGTCGTGCGCCTTGTCGCGGGGCAGCCCGAGCAGGATGCCGGCGTCGGTCATGGCCTCGACGAGATAGAAGAAGTACGCCGGGCCCGAGCCGGACAGTGCCGTGCAGGCGTCCTGCTGGGACTCGGGGACGCGGAGGGTCTTGCCGACGGAGCCGAAGATCTCCTCGGCGTGGGCGAGGTGGTCGGCGGTGGCGTGGGTGCCGGCGGAGATGACGGACATGGCCTCGTCGACGAGGGCGGGGGTGTTCGTCATGACACGGACGACCGGGGTGCCGGCGGCGAGGCGCTCCTCGAAGAAGGAGGTGGGGATGCCGGCGGCACCGCTGATGATCAGACGGTCGGCGGGGACGTGCGGGGCGAGCTCGTCGAGGAGGGTGCCCATGTCCTGCGGCTTGACCGTGAGGATCAGGGTGTCGGCGGTCTTGGCCGCTTCCGGGTTGGTGACCGGGATGACTCCGTAGCGGGTGCGGAGTTCTTCGGCTCGCTCCGGTCGGCGGGCGGTGACCAGGAGGTCGGCGAGGGCCCAGCCGCCGCGGATCATTCCGCTGAGCAGGGCTTCGCCGATCTTGCCGGTGCCGAGGACTGCGACTTTCTGGGTCATGGCGCGGGTGCCTCCGGGGGTTGCGTCGTCCGGGTTCATCCTCGCACCGGCGGGGGGTGGCGGGCGCGGTTGTCCGGTGGGCGGACCGCGGTCAGGCGGTGCGCCTGCGGAGGGTCGCCGCGCCCAGGCCGAGGACGAGCAGTGCGCATCCGGCGACGATGAGGACGTCCCGGACGAAGTTGGTGGTCATGTCGGTGTGCTTGAGGACCTCGTTCATGCCGTCGACGGCATAGGACATGGGCAGGACGTCGGAGATGGCCTCCAGGACGGGGTGCATGTTCGAGCGGGCGGTGAACAGTCCGCAGAGGAGGAGCTGGGGGAAGATCACGGCGGGCATGAACTGGACGGCCTGGAACTCGGAGGCGGCGAAGGCCGAGACGAAGAGGCCGAGGGCGGTGCCGAGCAGGGCGTCGAGCAGGGCCACAAGCAGCAGCAGCCAGGGGCTGCCGGTGACGTCCAGACCCAGGAGCCAGACCGCGAGACCTGTGGCGAGGCAGGACTGGATGATCGCGATGGTGCCGAAGGCGAGGGCGTAGCCGGCGATCAGGTCGCCCTTGCCGAGGGGCATGGCGAGGAGGCGTTCGAGGGTGCCCGAGGTGCGTTCGCGCAGGGTGGCGATGGAGGTGACCAGGAACATCGTGATGAGGGGGAAGATGCCGAGAAGGGAGGCACCGATGTTGTCGAAGACATGCGGGCTGCCGTCGAAGACGTAGCGCAGCAGGACCAGCATCACGCAGGGGACCAGGAGCATCAGCGCGATGGTGCGCGGGTCGTGGCGGAGCTGGCGCAGCACGCGGGCCGCGGTGGCGGTGGTGCGGGAGATGTTCAGGGCTCGGGGCGGGGTGGGCGCGGCCGTCGTGGGAGAGGTGGTCGTGGTGCTCATCGGGTGGTCTCCTTCTCGCGGGCGGCGGCGGTCGCCTCGTCGACCAGGTGGAGGAAGGCCGCCTCGACCGTGTCGGCGCCGGTGCGGGTGCGCAGGGCGTCGGGGGTGTCGTCGGCGAGGATCTCGCCCGCGCGCATGAGCAGCAGGCGGTGGCAGCGTTCGGCCTCGTCCATGACGTGGGAGGAGACGAGGAGGGTCGCGCCGCGGGTGGCGGCGAGGGAGTGGAAGAGGTTCCACAGGTCGCGGCGCAGGACGGGGTCCAGGCCGACCGTGGGCTCGTCGAGGACGAGGAGTTCGGGGGTGCCCAGGAGGGCCACGGCGAGGGAGACGCGGCTTCGCTGGCCGCCGGAGAGGTTGCCGGCGAGGGAGTCGGCGTGGGTGGTCAGGTCCACGTCGGTGAGGACGCGGTCGACTTCGTGGCGGCGCTCGGCGGTGGAGCGTTCCGGGGCGAGGATCGCGGCGAAGTAGTCCAGGTTCTGGCGGACGGTCAGGTCGTCGTAGACGGAGGGGGCCTGGGTGACGTAGCCGATGCGGGTGCGGAGGGTGGGGTGGCCGGCGGGGTGGCCGAGGACCTCCAGGGTGCCGGTGACCTTGGCCTGGGTGCCGACGATTGCGCGCATCAGGGTTGATTTGCCGCAGCCGGAGGGTCCGAGGAGGCCGGTGATCTGTCCCCGCGGCACGGTGAAGTCGAGACCGCGCAGGACGGTGCGGGGGCCTCGTACGACGGTGAGACCTTGGGCGCGGACGGCGGTGGGGCCGCCCTGGGGCGGGATGGTGGGACCTTCTTTATTCATCACATGATGAACATTCCTCCTCTCGGCAGGTCGTGTCAAGCGGCGCGGGCGGGGTGGGGAGTGGTGAGGATCAGGGGGTGGGAGTGGCGGTGGCGACGAGGAGTTCGACGTCGTAGGTCTCCTCGACCAGGCCGTCCGGGAAGGCCTCCCCCAGAAGCCTGCGCTCCTCGGTGAGAAAGGCCGTGGCGTCCGCCGCGTCCGCGACCAGGAACAGCGAGTGGCTGCCGATGTTGGCGAGGTGGGTGTCGGCCGGGACGCGGCGGCTCCAGCGGACGACCCGTTGGGCGAAAGCCAGCCGGCCGGTCGGGTCGGCGAGAGCGGATCGGGCGCCGCTGCCGTTGGCATCCACGCGCGGATGGGGGCCGTAGACCTTGAAGTGCTCGGCGATACGGCTCTGTTGGGCGGCGATCCACGGCACGTCGAGGGCGGCGGTGTTCCACCACAGGGCGAGGGCGCCGCCCGGCCGCAGCACGCGCAGGGCTTCCGGGACGGCGCGGGCGGTGTCGGTCCAGTGCCATGCCTGGGCGTAGGTGAGGAAGTCGACGGAGGCCGTGGCCAGGGGAAGGTCGTCACCACTGCCCCGGACGACCGGGATGGCGGGGTTGGCCCGCCGGAACTCCGCCGCCATGCCCTCACCGGGCTCCACCCCGACGACCTCGGCCCCGCGGGCGGCGAGCAGCGCGGTCGCGATTCCGGTGCCCGCCCCGACGTCCGCGACGCGCGCACCGGCGAGGGAGCGTCCGGTGAGGTCCTCGATCGCCTCGAAGAGGGCGGGCGGGTAGGACGGGCGGTTGGCGGAGTACTGGGCGGCGGCGGCGTTGAAGGAGTGGGCGCGAGTGGTGTGGGAGGAGGGGAGGGAAGCGGAGGAGGGGGCGGAGGCGGCGGAGGAATCAGAGGTGGCGGTCATACCGCCATGGTGGCCCTGGGTGGATACGGGGGGCGGGGAGTTTTGGCCTGCGCGGCTTCGGCGCGGTCAGGAGCGGCGGCGTTTTTTGGAGGGGTTGCCCGTGCGGCGGGTGGTGCGCTTCTCGTGCGCCTGGAGCGCCGTCTCGTACTCCTCGCGGTGGAGTTTCTCGCCGGGGGCCTCGGTGAGGGAGCGGACGAAGTAGGCGAGGAGGGAGCCGACGAAGCCGATGGCCAGGAGGCCGCGGAGGGAGGCCTGGCGGTCGGGGTCGGGGCGGCGGGTGAAGGAGTCCAGGGTGTTGCGGAAGGCCAGGGCGCTGCAGATGGCGAACATGGCCACGACCAGGACGGTCACGAAGGCGCCGGTGTCGGCGATCTGGAGGCCCTCGTAGGCGAAACGGAGGACCAGGCAGGAGACGACCGCGGCCGCGAGGGAGCCGACGGCGGCCGTGACACGGCGGAGGGCGTAGCCGTCGGCGTGGTCCACCCAGGTCGTGCCGAAGAAACGGAGGGGCTCGGGCCGGGGACCGCCGGTGGAGCCCGCCTTGTCCTGGGTGCCGGGTTCGTCGCTCACGGGACGATTATGGCGCCGGGGTGGGGGCGGGCTCCTCGCGGGTTCAGGAACCGCAGCGCGGGCGGATGTAGCCGTCGCTGCCCGTGAGCACATACGCGTCCGCGACGAACTCGTCGCTCTGGATGCAGTCCCAGATGTTGCTCGTGCCGTACGGGCCGGTGATGCTCGTGCCGGGCGACTGGCAGAGGATGGCGACCCGGGAGCCCTCGGGCAGGACCCGGACGATGGGGTAGCTGGTGCCGGGGCCGCTGCGGACGTTGAGACGGACCCCCGGCGCGATCGGATAGGTCGTGGATGTCGTCGCGGCCAGTGTCGAGACGGCCTCGTCCCTGTCGCCCCCGACCTCTTCCACGCGGTCAACAGACATGAAAAACCTCCCCCGTTGCTCCCCATGACTGCCATGGGGCCCCTTTGATTCCCCTAAAACACGCCATGAAACACATGTACGTAACTCGCACGCGGAAGCTAGCACGCCGCCTCTGTCTCGTCCGAGGCATCGACTAGGCTCCGTGCGTCGCGCACGCGGACGAACAGCACGGGGGTGGTCCCATGGCGCCGCAGCAGAACGCCGGAGCGGGCGCGGAAGCGGAACTTCCCGACTACGCCGGTCACTACCGCCTGGAGTCACGCCTCGGCGCGGGCGGCATGGGTGTCGTGCACCTCGCGCGCAGCACCTCGGGCATGAAGGTCGCGGTGAAGGTCGTCCATGCCGAGTTCGCCAAGGACCCCGAGTTCAGGGGGCGGTTCCGGCAGGAGGTGACCGCGGCTCGCAAGGTCAGCGGTGCCTTCACCGCGCCGGTCGTCGACGCCGATCCCGAGGCCGAACGGCCGTGGATGGCGACGCTGTTCATCCCGGGAGAAACCCTCTCCGACCATGTGAAGCGGAACGGACCGATGGAGGCCGCTCCGTTGCGCCGGCTGATGGCGGGGCTGGCGGAGGCGCTGCGGGACATCCACCGGGTCGGTGTGGTGCACCGGGATCTGAAGCCGAGCAATGTGCTGCTCGCCGACGACGGGCCGAAGGTCATCGACTTCGGCATTTCTCGGCCAAAGGACAGTGAACTGCGGACCGAGACCGGGAAGTTGATCGGTACGCCGCCGTTCATGGCGCCGGAGCAGTTCCGGCGGCCGAGGGAGGTCGGGCCCGCCGCCGACGTCTTCGCGCTCGGGTCCGTGATGGTGCACGCGGCGACGGGGCGGGGTCCGTTCGACTCCGACAGCCCGTACATCGTGGCCTACCAGGTGGTGCACGACGAGCCCGACTTGGCGGGCGTACCGGAGAATCTGGCGCCGCTGGTGCTGCGTTGCCTGGCCAAGGAACCCGAGGACCGGCCCACACCGGATCAGTTGATGCGGGAACTGCGGTCGGTGGCTGCCTCCTACGACACCCAGGCGTTCATTCCGTCCCAGCGGTCGCTGGATCAATCCCCACCCGTGACGGAGCCGGAGAAGCCGCAGGAGCTGAAGGAGCAGCCGTCGGAGCCGACGCGAGGGCGTCGCCGCAGACGGGCGGCTCTCATGGGTCTGGCCGCGGTCCTCGTCGCGGGTGGCGGGCTCGCCTCGGCGCAGTTGCTCGACGGCGTCAAGGACACGGCGCACAAGGCGGCGGCCGATGCGTCCTCGTCGTCCGGGTCCGGCCCCTGGGCGACCAGACCCGCGCCCAAGGCAGGCGGACTGCCGAAGTGCGTCTACGGGATGCAGCAACTGGTCTGCGCTCAGCCCGGGCTCGTGTCCGCGCTCGATCCGGCCGACGGGACCGTGCGGTGGCGGCGCGCCCTGGACCTCGGCGACTCCGTCAAGTCGCCCGTCTTCTCCGGCGGGTTGGTGCAGGTGGTGACGCGGGCGGGGAAGCGCGTGGAAGCGCTCGATCCGGCGTCCGGCAAGACCCAGTGGTCGTTGGACGTGTCGAGGTACCCCGCTTTCCGCTACGCGGGCGGCATGTTGCTGCTGACAGGCGCCGGCGGCGAGGTGACCGGCGTCGACGGCGCGTCGGGAGCGGCACAGTGGAGCCGGCGCATAGCCGGGCTGAGCCAGCCGTACTTCCTGTCGCTCCCCGGCAGTCCCTTGGCCTTCGCGGTGAACGTGTCCCAGGACGGGACGCGCACGCGGGTCACCGCGGTGGACGGCACCACGGGCGACGTGCGGTGGGACGCTCGGCTCGACGGCAGTCTGACTCCTGTCGGTGTGACGGGCGGCAGCGTCGTGTTCCTTTCCGGCGACCCTTCCGGCAGTACGGCGAACGCGGTCACCCGCTACAACCCGCAGACCAAGGTCTCCCGACGTGTGCGGCTGACCGTTCCACTCCAGACGGCGCAGGCCACCGTGGACGGAGACCTGGTCTCCGCCCTGGGCACCGGAGGTACCCTCACGCTCGTCGACCTGGCCTCCGGCAAGCAGTTGTGGTCGCTCGAGACATCCGTCAGCCGCGGTTCGGCCCCGATCAGCGACGGCCGGTTCGTCTACCTCACCGCCGCCGACGGCCGCCTGCTCGCCGTGGACGCCACCAAGGGACGACTCCTCGGCCAGACCTCACCACGGCTCAGCACGGAGGGGAACGAGTTCGAGGCCGCGCTCCCCCAGCCCCAGCTGGTCGGCCCGCACCTCTACGCCTCCGCCCCCGACGGCACCGTCTTCGCGGTGGACTCCCGCGAACCCTCCGCCTGGTAGGCGGAGGCCGCTCAGCCCAGCTTGGAGACGTCCCGCACCGCGCCCTTGTCGGCGCTGGTGGCCATCGCCGCGTACGCCCGCAGCGCGGCCGACACCTTCCGCTCGCGGTTCTTCGGGGCGTACACCCCGCACAGCGCGGCCTCGCGTCGCGCCAGCTCCGCGTCGTCCACGAGCAGTTCGATCGAGCGGTTGGGGATGTCGATGCGGATCCGGTCGCCGTTCTCGACGAGCGCGATCGTGCCGCCGGACGCCGCCTCCGGGGAGGCGTGGCCGATGGACAGGCCGGACGTGCCGCCCGAGAAGCGGCCGTCGGTGATCAGCGCGCAGGTCTTGCCGAGGCCGCGGCCCTTGAGGAAGGACGTCGGGTAGAGCATCTCCTGCATACCGGGGCCGCCCTTGGGACCCTCGTAGCGGATGACGACGACGTCGCCGTCCGTCACCTGCTTGTTGAGGATCTTCTCGACGGCCTCCTCCTGCGACTCGCAGACGACCGCCGGACCCTCGAAGGTCCAGATGGACTCGTCGACGCCGGCCGTCTTCACCACGCAGCCGTCCACCGCCAGGTTGCCCTTCAGGACCGCCAGCCCGCCGTCCTTGGAGTACGCGTGCTCGGCGGACCGGATGCAGCCGCCCGCCGCGTCCTCGTCCAGCGCCTCCCAGCGCTCGGACTGGGAGAAGGCCTCGGCGGAGCGGACGCAGCCGGGGGCCGCGTGCCACAGTTCCACCGCCTCCGGCGACGGCGAGCCGCCGCGCACGTCCCAGGTCTTCAGCCAGTCCGACAGGGACGGGCTGTGGACCGAGTGGACGTCCTCGTTCAGCAGACCGGCGCGGTGGAGCTCACCGAGCAGGGCCGGGATGCCGCCCGCGCGGTGCACGTCCTCCATGTAGTACGTGCGGTTCTTCGCGACGTTCGGCGCCACCTTCGCGAGGCACGGCACCCGACGCGAGACCTCGTTGATCTCCTCCAGGCCGAACGGGACGCCCGCTTCCTGGGCCGCGGCCAGCAGGTGCAGGATCGTGTTGGTCGAGCCGCCCATCGCGATGTCCAGGGCCATCGCGTTCTCGAAGGCGGCGAAGGTCGCGACGTTGCGCGGCAGGACCGTCTCGTCGTCCTGCTCGTAGTAGCGGCGGGTGATGTCCATCACGGTCTGCGCGGCGGCGACGTAGAGCTGCTTGCGGGCCGTGTGGGTGGCCAGGACCGAGCCGTTGCCGGGGAGGGAGAGACCGATGGCCTCCGTCAGGCAGTTCATCGAGTTGGCCGTGAACATGCCGGAGCAGCTGCCACAGGTCGGACAGGCGTTCTCCTCAATACGGAGGATGTCCTCGTCCGAGATCTTGTCGTTCACGGCGTCGGAGATCGCGTCGACCAGGTCGAGCGTGCGGACCGTACCGTCGACGAGGGTCGCGCGGCCGGACTCCATCGGGCCGCCGGAGACGAAGACGGTCGGGATGTTCAGGCGCAGGGCCGCGTTCAGCATGCCCGGCGTGATCTTGTCGCAGTTGGAGATGCAGATCAGGGCGTCCGCGCAGTGGGCCTCGACCATGTACTCCACGCTGTCCGCGATCAGGTCGCGGGAGGGGAGGGAGTACAGCATGCCGCCGTGGCCCATCGCGATGCCGTCGTCGACGGCGATCGTGTTGAACTCGCGCGGGATGCCGCCCGCCTCGCGGATCGCCTCGGAGACGATCCGGCCGACCGGCTGCAGATGGGTGTGGCCCGGCACGAACTCGGTGAAGGAGTTCGCGACGGCGATGATCGGCTTGCGGCCGATGTCCGCACCGGGTACACCGGAGGCGCGCATAAGGGCGCGGGCGCCCGCCATGTTGCGGCCGTGGGTGACTGTGCGGGACCTCAGCTCGGGCATCGTCGCTCGCTCCTTCAGACAGATAGGGCTGCTAACGAGACTACGCCCGTCATCCAGGTGTCGGGACGCGGTGTCCGCGATACGGGACACAGATCTCAGTGCAGCCGCCCCCGGCACACGATCGGCACCAGTGCGCAAGCGTGTGCTGGGGTGCGGAGCGTGTGCCGGGGCGCCGGGCGTGTGCCGGGGCGCCCGGCGCGTGCTGAAGGTGTGCCACCGGGGTTGTGCGCCGGGGCGCGGGGCGCGTGCCGGGAGTGTGCCGGCCTGGGTCGTGCGCCAGGGCGTCGGGCGCGCGCCGGGCGCGCGTGGCCTGGGCCGCGCGCCGGGCGTATTCCGCGCCCCGGCGCACGCCTCGCGCCCGCGCGCCAGGTCCAGCACGCGACCCGGGACGCCTACAGCCCCGCCAGACCCCGTCAGACCTCTTTCAAGACCCCTTCGCGCCCGTCACGCCGCTCAGTCGCCCAACAGGCCCTATGAGGGCCCCCGTCAAGCGCCCCCAGCCCCCGTCAGATGCCCCTGCACCACCGGTGCCACCCGTGCGATGAGTTGCTCCACGTCCGCCGAGGCCAGCGGCTCCACCTTGATCACGTAGCGCAGCATCGCGCACCCCACCAGCTGCGCCGCCGCCAGCTCGACGCGCAGTTCGGCGTCCGGTGCGTCCAGCTGGGAGGCGACGCGGCGCATCAGCTGGGAGGCCACGAGACGGCGGAAGACCGCGGCGGCGGTCTCGTTGTTGACCGCGGAGCGGAGGATGGCGAGGAGGGGGGCACGGGTCGCCGGGCTCTCCCAGACACCGAGGATGAACCGGGTCAGGCGCTCTCCCACGCCGTCCAGCGGCCCGTCGGCGATGGCCTCCGGCGCGTTCAGCGCGGGCGCGAAGGCCACCTCGATCGCGGCCTCGAAGACCCGCTCCTTGGTGCCGAAGTAGTGGTGCACCAGCGCCGGGTCCACGCCGGCCGCCTTCGCGATCCCCCGCACGGACGTCTTCTCGTACCCGCGTTCGGAGAACTCCTCCCGGGCGACGCTCAGGATGCGGTCCCGGGTGTCGGCCGATTCCGTACGGGTGCGTCGGCCCCGTCGGCGCGAGGAGGTTGCCTCGGTCACCGCCGGGGCACCTCCACGGCCGACGCGAGATGGAGCCGGGTGAAGGCGAGCGCCTCCGCCAGGTCGGCCTCACGTTCGGCGCTGGACATCGCGCGCCGGGTGTTGACCTCGATGACGACATGGCCGTCGAAGCCGGTCAGGGCGAGCCGTTCCAGCAGCTCGGCGCAGGGCTGAGCGCCCCGGCCGGGGACGAGGTGCTCGTCCTTGGCCGAGCCCTTGCCGTCGGCGAGGTGGACATGACCGAGGCGGTCGCCCATGCGTTCGACCATCTGCAGCGCGTCCGAGCGTGCCGTCGCGCTGTGACTGAGGTCGATCGTGAAGTGCCGGTAGTCCTCTTTCGTCACGTCCCAGTCGGGGGCGTAGGCGAGCATCTCGCGGTCGCGGTAGCGCCAGGGGTACATGTTCTCGACGGCGAACCGCACGTCCGTCTCGTTCGCCATACGCCAAATCCCGGTCACGAAGTCACGCGCGTACTGGCGCTGCCAGCGGAACGGCGGGTGTACGACGACCGTGGTCGCGCCCAGCTTCTCCGCGGCCGCCTGGGCGCGCTGGAGCTTGACCCAGGGGTCCGTCGACCAGACCCGCTGGGTGATCAGCAGACAGGGGGCGTGCACCGCCAGGATCGGGATCTGGTGGTAGTCACTGAGTCTGCGCAGCGCCTCCATGTCCTGGCTGACCGGGTCGGTCCACACCATGACCTCGACTCCGTCGTACCCGAGGCGCGCGGCGATCTCGAAGGCCGTCGCCGTGGACTCCGGGTACACGGAGGCCGTGGACAGCGCGACCTTCGCATCCGGGATGCACACTGGCTCCGCCATGCGGACAGGTTAAGGGGTCCGGTGGGTGCGCTGCGGGGCGCCTCTTGGCCGTTGTGGTGTTCGACACGGGCGAGTGCGGGTGGTTTGCGGCTTGTCGCGCCCCCGCGACGCGGTCGCCGACGCCACAGCCCTACGCCCCTTTTCGGAGCCGCCACCCCTGTTCAGGGCACGTGGCACCCTTCCGGGGCATGACACGGAACCCGTGCTCCGGGGCGCTGTACGCGACCCGTGCTCCGGAGCGCTACACGGAACCCATGTGATCGAGTCGACGCAGGATCACGCCTTCGCGGAGCGCCCATGGACAGACTTCCAGGCTCTCCACGCCGAACAGGTCCATCGCGCCCTCCGCCACCAGGGCACCCGCGAGGAGCTGGCCCGCCCGGCCCTCGGAGACTCCGGGGAGTTCCGCGCGCTGGGCCGTCGACATTCCGGCCAGGCGGGGGACCCAGGCCTCCAGGGACTCGCGCTTCAGTTCACGCTGGACGTAGAGACCCTCCGTGGAGCGGGCCGCGCCCGCGATACGGGCGAGCTGCTTGAAGGTCTTGGAGGTGGCCACGACATGGTCCGGTGCGCCGAAGCGGCTGAACTCGCCCACCGTGCGGGCGATCTCGGCGCGCACATGGCGGCGCAGGGACCTTATGGACACGGGGGCCGGGGGGTCGCCGGGGAGCCAGCCCGCGGTGAGACGGCCGGCGCCCAGCGGCAGCGACACCGCCGCGTCCGGTTCCTCGTCGATGCCGTAGGCGATCTCCAGGGAGCCGCCGCCGATGTCCAGGACGAGGAGCTTGCCCGCGGACCAGCCGAACCAGCGGCGGACGGCGAGGAAGGTGAGACGGGCCTCCTCCGCACCGGTGAGGACCTGGAGCTCGACGCCGGTCTCGGCCTGCACGCGCGCGAGGACATCATCGGCGTTGCTGGCCTCGCGCACGGCGGAAGTGGCGAAGGGGAGCAGGTCCTCGACGCCCTTGTCCTCGGCGGCCTGCAGACACTCGTGGATCACACCGATCAGCTTGTCGACGCCGTCGAGGCCGATCGCCCCGCTCTCGTCGAGAAGTTGGGCGAGGCGCAACTCCGCCTTGTGCGAGTGCGCGGGCAGCGGGCGCGCGCCAGGGTGCGCATCCACCACCAGCAGATGCACCGTGTTCGATCCCACGTCGAGGACACCGAGTCTCATGTACGGAACGCTACTGCCACCTGGGCGGTCCTCCGTATTCCCTGGGGCCCGAGGAGCCGTAGGCTGGTCCCGTGCCAAAGACGAAAAGGGCGAAGAACGACAAGTCCGCCACGGATTCTTCGCGGGCGAAGCCACCGGGGTCGGGGAAGCTGTCGAAGAAGGACCGGGCAGCGGACGAGAAGGGGCTCGACTTCGCGCGCGCGTGGGTGGAGTTCCCTGATCCCGCGGACGACGAGCAGGTCTTCCGCTGCGATCTGACATGGCTGACCTCTCGCTGGAACTGCATCTTCGGCAGTGGCTGCCAGGGCATCCAGGCAGGCCGCGCGGACGACGGGTGCTGCACGCTGGGTGCCCACTTCTCCGACGAGGACGACGAGAAGCGCGTCGCCGAGCATGTGGCGCGGCTCACGCCGGACATCTGGCAGCACCATGACGAGGGCAGGGCGCACGGCTGGGTCTCGGAGGACGAGGACGGCGACCGCCAGACCCGCCCGTACAAGGGCTCCTGCATCTTCCAGAACCGGCCCGGGTTCGCGGGCGGCGCGGGCTGCTCGCTGCACATCCTCGCCCTGAAGGAGGGCCGCGAGCCGCTGGAGACCAAGCCGGACGTCTGCTGGCAGCTGCCGGTCCGGCGCACGTACGACTGGATCGACCGGCCCGACGACACCCGGGTGCTCCAGGTGTCGATCGGCGAGTACGACCGTCGCGGCTGGGGTCCGGGCGGCCACGACCTGCACTGGTGGTGCACGTCGGCGACCTCGGCGCACGGCGCGGGCGACCCCGTGTACGTGTCCTACCGACCGGAGCTGACCGAACTGATGGGCAAGGCCGGCTACGACCGCCTCGTCGAGCTCTGCGAGGAGCGCCTGGCCTCGCAACTCCCGCTGCTGGCACCCCATCCGGCGGACCCGACCGGCTGAGGCCACCGGGCGGCGGGGAGCGGCCGGCCGGTGCCGCGCGGGCCGCGGCCGCCGCTCTCGGCATGGCCTGCGCGTCCCCAGGGCTGCCGCGCCCTTCGCGTCCATCGGGGCCTACGGCGCTGTTGCGCTCGGGGTGGAGCCGTTGCCCGGCGGTGGGGCCGGGGTGGTCGAGGCGGACGGTGAGGGGTCGGTGGGGGTGGGGTCCGGGTCGGAGGACGAGGGCGGGTCGGTCGGGGGCGGGTCCGAAGGGGCCGGGGAAGTCGGGTCCGGGTCGGACGGTGGCGGGTCGGCGGGGCTCGTGGAGCCGGGGTCGGTCGGATCGGAGGGGCCCGGCGCGATGCCGTAGCCCTCGATGGAGACGACGGCGCCGGCCGGTGCGATCGCCACCTGGGCGCTCCAGTGGCCGGACGGCTCGCGCAGATGGTCGACGTACACCTTGATCGTGAACGTGTCGCCCGGCGCGAGGGTTCCCGACGACTTGCTGAGGTAGAGCCAGGACTGGCCGGTGGTCGCGGACCAGCGCACCGGGGCCGAGCCGGTCGTGGTGAGGGTGATCAGCGTGGTGTCGCTGCTGTTGCCCGCCGAGACGTCGAGGTCGCCCGCGCCGGCGCGGCCCGCGCCGGCGACGCTGATGACCTCCACGGAGACGTCGGGTTTGGCGCCCTTGCGGAAGCGGCCGTCGGGCCGGGTGCTGGCATTGCCGGCGTTCTCGTAGCCACCGCCGGTCGCCTCGCCGTCCAGGATGCCGGGCCCGTGCGCCTCGCTGGCGCTGGCGGAACGGCCGTCCGCGCCCTCGGCCTCCGGTGCGCCGCGGTAGGCGGCCCACAGGGCGAGCACCGGGGCGGCCACCACGGTGGCGACGACCGTGGTCGTCACGGCACGCGCGCGCAGGCGGTCGCGGCGGGCGGCGCGGTCCTTGGGATCCATCGGGAAGCCGCGCCGGTCGAACCGGGGCACGGCGGCCCCACGCGCGCGTGGGTGATGCGCGAGCGCCACGTGCAGGGCGGCGCGGGGCGCCTCCAGGACGGGCAGTTCGGCCGGGGTGACCATCGCGCCGGGCCATCGCCCCGGGATGGCCCGCTCGGCGGCCCGGCGGCAGACCGGGCAGTCGTCGACGTGCCGGACGAGTTCCTTGCGCACGGCCGAGCTGAGCACCAGCTGGTGATCGCCCGCGAGCCGGGCGACGCTCGGACAGCTGCCGGTCTCCACGACGGCGAGGGCCGCGCGCGTGCGCTCCACCTCGCAGGCGGCGGAGGCGAGCAGCTCACGGGCGCTCGCGAGGTCCATGCCGAGGACGGCAGCGACCTCGTGGGCGGCGAGGTGATGCCGTACGGCCAACTCCAGCGCCTCGCGCTGCTCCGGGGTGGTGCCGGCGGCCTCCGGCCAGGCGAGCAGGGCGAGTTCACCGCGGCGCTGCTCCAGGACCTCTTCGGATACGGGCGGCGCGGAGGGCTGCTTCTCGGCGCCGTGCCGGCCCGCCGCGTGGGTGCCCTGACGTTTCTGCTTGGCCTCGGCGAGCTTGCGCAGACAGGCCCAGCGGGCCAGGGCGTACAGCCAGGCACGGCGGTCCCCGGACGTCTCCGGGTCCCCGCGCTTCTCGGCGAGCGCGAGGACGTCGCCGAGCGCCTCGGTCGCGGTGTCGTGGTCGCACAGCACGGACAGGCAGTAGGTGAACAGCCCGTCCAGATACGGCTCGTAGCGCACGGGCGGCCGCTGCGCCAACGTACGCGCCGCGGCACGGTCACGCGCCTCCCGGCGCGCCCGGTGTGCGCCGGTGGTGCGGGTCGAGGTCTCCGGACTGCTGCTCATCATCCGTGGACGGTAGGGGGCGGAGAGCAGGGGCTTCCTCCCCCTTGAGCACATTTACTCCGTACGGGTGAAACGATCCCTCAATAGGGGACAGGAACCTTTCGTTCCGTGGCTTGTTCGAGGTGGGAGTGGCCGGTTCGCACCGGGCGCGCACCGTCCCGGCGCCCGGCCGACGCCCGCATTGTCAGTGCCTCCGGTTACGGTTCTCGACATGGCCACCCGCACCAAGACCACCAAGGACCGCCCGTCCTACCGCTGCACGGAGTGCGGCTGGCAGACGGCCAAGTGGCTCGGCCGCTGCCCCGAGTGCCAGGCGTGGGGGACCATCGAGGAGTACGGCGCGCCCGCGGTCCGTACGACGACGCCGGGCCGCGTCACCACGTCCGCGGTGCCCATCGGTCAGGTCGACGGCCGCCAGGCGACCGCCCGCTCGACCGGCGTGCCCGAGTTGGACCGGGTGCTCGGCGGCGGTCTGGTGCCCGGCGCGGTGGTGCTGCTCGCGGGCGAGCCCGGCGTCGGCAAGTCCACGCTCCTGCTGGACGTGGCCGCCAAGTCGGCGAGCGACGAGCACCGCACGCTGTACGTGACGGGTGAGGAGTCGGCGAGCCAGGTCAGGATGCGCGCCGACCGCATCAAGGCCATCCACGACCATCTGTATCTCGCCGCCGAGACCGATCTCGCCGCGGTGCTGGGCCACTTGGACGCCGTCAAGCCCTCCCTCCTCATCCTCGACTCCGTCCAGACCGTCGCCTCCCCCGAGATCGACGGCGCGCCCGGTGGCATGGCCCAGGTCCGCGAAGTCGCCGGCGCGCTCATCCGCGCCTCCAAGGAGCGCGGCATGTCCACCCTCCTCGTGGGCCATGTCACCAAGGACGGGGCGATCGCCGGCCCCCGTCTGCTCGAACACCTCGTGGACGTGGTCCTCAGCTTCGAGGGCGACCGGCACGCGCGCCTCCGTCTCGTCCGGGGCGTCAAGAACCGCTACGGCGCCACCGACGAGGTCGGCTGCTTCGAACTGCACGACGAGGGCATCACGGGCCTCGCCGACCCGAGCGGACTTTTCCTGACACGACGTGACGAACCGGTCCCGGGTACCTGTCTGACCGTCACCCTGGAGGGCCGCCGCCCCCTGGTCGCCGAAGTCCAGGCGCTCACCGTCGACTCACAGATCCCCTCCCCCCGCCGTACGACCTCCGGCCTGGAGACCTCCCGCGTCTCGATGATGCTCGCGGTCCTGGAGCAGCGTGGCCGGATCAGTGCTCTCGGCAAGCGGGACATCTACTCCGCGACGGTGGGCGGGGTGAAGCTCTCCGAGCCCGCCGCCGACCTCGCCATCGCCCTCGCGCTCGCCTCCGCCGCCAGCGACACCCCCCTGCCCAAGAACCTCGTCGCGATCGGCGAGGTCGGCCTCGCGGGCGAGGTCAGACGGGTCACGGGCGTCCAGCGCCGGCTGGCCGAAGCACACCGTCTGGGCTTCACGCACGCGCTCGTGCCGGGGGATCCCGGCAAGATCCCTGCGGGTATGAAGGTCCTGGAAGTCGCCGACATAGGAGACGCTCTGCGGGTCCTTCCGCGCTCTCGTCGCCGAGAGGCCCCACGGGACGAGGAGGACCGCCGGTAGACTTTGCCCTGGTCTCGCCCATCCGTACGAACGCAATGTGCGATGCGGGGGCGCCCAGAACCTGCGACCGGAGGAGTGCAGTGGCAGCCAACGACCGGGCAGCAGCTCCCGGAAAGTCCGGCGGGAGTTCCGGCACCGATGGCCTGATGCGCGCCTCTCTGAGCGCCGTGGCTCCCGGTACCGGCCTGCGTGACGGCCTCGAGCGCGTCCTGCGCGGCAACACCGGCGGACTCATCGTGCTCGGCTTCGACAAGAGCGTCGAGTCCATGTGTACCGGCGGCTTCATCCTGGACGTCGAGTTCACGGCGACGCGTCTGCGCGAGCTGTGCAAGCTGGACGGCGGCATCGTCATCTCGTCCGACCTGTCGAAGATCCTCCGCGCGGGCGTCCAGTTCGTCCCCGACGCGACGATCCCCACCGAGGAGACCGGCACCCGCCACCGCACGGCGGACCGTATCTCCAAGCAGGTCGGCTTCCCGGTGGTCTCCGTCTCCCAGTCGATGCGCCTGATCGCCCTCTACGTCGACGGCCAGCGCCGCGTCCTCGAGGACTCGGCGGCGATCCTCTCCCGGGCCAACCAGGCCCTCGCGACCCTGGAGCGCTACAAGCTCCGCCTGGACGAGGTCGCCGGCACCCTCTCGGCCCTGGAGATCGAGGACCTGGTCACGGTCCGGGACGTCTCCGCCGTGGCCCAGCGCCTGGAGATGGTCCGTCGTATCGCCACCGAAATCGCCGAATACGTGGTCGAACTGGGCACCGACGGCCGCCTCCTCGCCCTCCAGCTCGACGAGTTGATCGCAGGCGTCGAACCGGAACGCGAACTCGTGGTCCGCGACTACGTCCCCGAGCCCACAGCGAAACGCTCCCGCACGGTCGACGAGGCCCTCTACGAGCTCGACGCCCTCACCCACGCCGAACTCCTGGAACTCCCGACGGTGGCCCGCGCACTCGGCTACACCGGCTCCCCGGAGGCCCTCGACTCGGCGGTCTCCCCGCGCGGATTCCGCCTGCTGGCCAAGGTGCCGCGCCTCCCCGGCGCGATCATCGACCGCCTGGTGGAACACTTCGGCGGCCTGCAGAAGCTGCTCGCCGCGAGCGTGGACGACCTCCAGACGGTGGACGGCGTGGGCGAGGCCCGGGCCAGAAGCGTCCGAGAGGGCCTCTCCCGCCTGGCGGAAAGCTCAATCCTGGAACGCTACGTCTAGGAACCGGATGTCCGGTGGCTAGTCGTCCTGCAACACGAACGACGTCTGCGAAGTCCCGAATCCCGGGGCCGCCAGCTGCACCAGATAGGTCCCCGCCCCGGCCACCCCGGCCGGCGGCGTCGCACACTCGGGAGCGCTGGGCCTGCGGTCCCACTTCACGGTGTAGGTGATGCTGCTCCCGGCAGGCGCCCGGAACAGCAAACTGCCCGCGGTCTTGGGACAGTCGGCCGAGGACCAGTAGTCCTCCCCGCTGTCGGTCGACTTGGAGATCGTCAAAACCGCACTCTTGGGGCCGAGATCGACCTTGCAGGCGCTGCCGGAGGAGTTCGTAGCGGTCACCAGCAGGGCGACGGTGTCAGTGGGCCCGTAGGAGTTGTGCAGACTCCGCACACCCAACTTCACAGCGCCGGCAGCACAGTTGGGCAACGTGGTCCCGGCAGGCAGGGTGTCCCCCTGCCCGACCCCGCTTCCCGAACCCCCACCACTGCCCCCGTCGGAGCCCGTCCCGGAACCGGCGGTCCCACCGCCGCCCCCGGCAGCCCCCGAACTCCCCCCGGAATCCGACGCACCGGAGCCCCCGTCACCACCCCCGCCGCTCGACTCGTCACGCCCGCCCGGGGCTTGACTGATGGCGGGACCCGAACTCGACGGCCCCGCGGTGATGGTGGGCGCGGGCGTCCTGCCGTTGGCCCCGTCGTCCTTCTTGCCGCCGCCCCCGCCCGACGTCACGATCCACGCGATCAGCAACGCCAACAGGGCTAGGACAGACAGCAGTACAGCCCTCCGGCGCCAGTAGATGGAGGAGGGAAGCGGCCCGACAGGATTGCGCAGAGATCCCACGGCGCAAACTGTACGAGAGATCGGCGCGTTCGCTTGCCCCACCCGCCGCCCGGACGTCAACTTTTCCGGATCATCATTCCGCACCAGGCCAGTTGACGAGCCAACCCGCGGCCGCGTACGCAAGGGAGCAGGTCGTGGCAGTACGGCACGGCCCGCCGCGCACGCGTCCCGGCCTCGCCTCTCCACAGGCGCGACCCACCAAGCGCCCAAAGCGCAACCTCGGCCAAACCGCCGGAGGCACATGGCAGGATCGGAAGGCCATGACTGCGCCCACGAACACCCCCCAGACCGAAGCCCCCCACCTGGCTGACCACCCGGTCCCCCACCAGGCCCCCCTCCCGGCACTCCACTCCTCCGTCATCGACTGGTTCGCCGACCACGCCCGCGACCTTCCCTGGCGGCGCCCCGAAGCCGGCCCCTGGGGCGTGATGGTCAGCGAGTTCATGCTCCAGCAGACGCCCGTCAGCCGCGTCCTGCCCGTCTACGAGCAGTGGCTCGCCCGCTGGCCCCGCCCCGCCGACCTGGCGAAGGAGGCCCCCGGCGAGGCGGTCCGCGCCTGGGGCCGGCTCGGCTACCCGCGCCGCGCGCTCCGGCTGCACGGCGCCGCGGTCGCCATAACGGAACGGCACGGCGGCGACGTACCCACCGACCACGCCCAGCTCCTCGCCCTGCCCGGCATCGGCGAGTACACGGCCGCGGCGGTCGCCTCCTTCGCCTACGGCCAGCGCCACGCGGTCCTGGACACCAACGTCCGCCGGGTCTTCGCCCGAGCCGTCACCGGCGTCCAGTACCCGCCGAACGCCACCACCGCCGCCGAACGCAAGCTGGCCCGAGCCCTGCTGCCCGAGGACGAGCACACGGCGTCCCGGTGGGCGGCCGGGTCCATGGAGCTCGGCGCGCTGGTGTGCACCGCCAAGAACGAGTCGTGCCACCGCTGCCCCATCGCCGCCCAGTGCGCCTGGCGCCTGGCGGGCAAGCCCGAGCACGACGGCCCGCCGCGCCGCGGCCAGACGTACGCCGGCACGGACCGCCAGGTCCGCGGCAAGCTGCTCGCCGTGCTCCGCGAGGCGCACGCCCCCGTCCCGCAGTCGGCGCTGGACCGGGTGTGGCACGAGCCGGTGCAGCGCGCGAGGGCGCTCGACGGACTCGTGGCGGACGGGCTGGTGGAGCCGCTGCCCGGCGGAATGTATCGACTGCCGTCGAGCTGACACCCTCTCCGCACCGCCCCGACGGCCCCCAAATCACTCCATAGAGGCATATGCAGCCGCACGCCTTTACCCCGTTCCTACGTCCGTTACACAACCGACGGACAGCCGATTGCCGGCCGAGGGCTGGTTCGCACAGCGCCGTGACAACGGATCCCTAACTTCATTGACGTGCCCGGCGGACCGGGACGACGAAGAAGAAACCGACGGCGAAAGGGCCGGCCGGCAACGGGGATCAGGAGGCGGTTCACATGGCGCAGGGCGAGGTGCTCGAGTTCGAGGAGTACGTCCGCACCCGGCAGGACGCGCTGTTGCGCAGTGCCCGCCGGCTGGTCCCGGACCCGACGGACGCCCAGGACCTCCTGCAGACGGCCCTCGTGCGGACGTACGGCCGCTGGGAGGGCATCGCGGACAAGCGGCTCGCGGACGCCTATCTGCGCCGGGTGATGATCAACACCCGTACCGAGTGGTGGCGGGCCCGCAAACTGGAGGAAGTCCCCACCGAGCAGCTGCCGGACGCCAGCGTCGACGACTCCACCGAGCAGCACGCGGACCGCGCGCTTCTTATGGACATCATGAAAGTTCTGGCGCCGAAGCAGCGCAGCGTCGTCGTGCTGCGACACTGGGAGCAGATGTCCACGGAGGAGACGGCCGCGGCCCTCGGCATGTCGGCCGGCACGGTCAAGAGCACGCTGCACCGGGCGCTCGCCCGGCTCCGCGAGGAGCTGGAGAGCCGCGACCTGGACGCACGGGCTCTGGAGTACGAGGAGCGGGAGCGTTGCGCGGTCTGATCCCCGCGGGGCCCGAGGCGGCCCGGGGGAACCTGCAGGCGGCGTTCACGGCGGTGGCCGTGCTCGCCGCCCTCGCCCTTTTGGTCTCGGGGTGCGCCACCGGCGGCACCGGGGCACGGGACGAGGGTCCGGCCCACGCCGACTCGGTGGCGGGCGTCGCGGCCACGCCCACACCCGGCCCCGCACAGACCGCGGACCACGTGGACGCGGTCAAGCTCGTCAAGGACGATCCCGCCGTCTCGGCGGAGGTCAAGCGCGACCTGAAGCCGTGCGTGGCCGACGAGTACCCGGTCGACGTGTCGTACGGCGAGCTGACCGGCGGCTCGGTCGACGACGTCGTGGTGAACGTGCTGACCTGCGGGGACGCGGTGGGGATGGGCTCGTACGTGTATCGCGAGGAGGGCGGCCGGTACGAGAATGTGTTCCAGGCCGAGGAGCCTCCGGTCTACGCGGAGATAGACCGCGGCGACCTCGTGGTGACCAAGCAGGTGTACGAGAAGGGTGATCCGGTGTCGAGTCCGTCCGGCGAGATCGTCACGACGTACAGCTGGAGCACCGACCACTTCACCGCGAGGTACCACACGCGCAACGACTACTCCAACGCCGTCGGAGCCAGCCCCTCGCCCTCGTCATGACGATGCCGTGATGTAGAACCCGTCCTACGAGACAGGTGAACCGATCGGGCCGCTCCGGCCGATGTACGGACGACGGCACCACCACGAGAACTGAGAGCAACGGGATGGCAGACCAGACCCACGTCCTGTTCGTCGAGGACGACGATGTCATCCGCGAGGCCACCCAGCTCGCCCTGGAGCGGGACGGCTTCGCGGTCACCGCCATGCCCGACGGTCTGTCGGGCCTGGAGGCGTTCCGGGCGAACCGCCCCGACATCGCGCTGCTCGACGTCATGGTGCCCGGCCTCGACGGGGTCAGCCTGTGCCGTCGTATCCGCGACGAGTCGACCGTGCCGGTGATCATGCTGTCGGCGCGCGCCGACTCGATCGACGTGGTGCTGGGCCTGGAGGCGGGCGCCGACGACTACGTGACCAAGCCGTTCGACGGCGCCGTGCTGGTGGCCCGGATCCGTGCGGTGCTACGGCGGTTCGGGCACGCGAGCGGCGGCGAGAAGCCGGACGAGGGTGGGGCCGAGGTCGCCGGAGGGGTGCTGACCTTCGGCGAACTGGAGATCGACACCGAGGGCATGGAGGTGCGCCGGGCCGGTCTGCCGGTGGCGCTGACGCCGACCGAGATGCGGCTGCTGCTGGAGTTCTCCTCCGCGCCGGGCACGGTCCTGTCGCGGGACAAGCTGCTGGAGCGCGTGTGGGACTACGGCTGGGGCGGGGACACCCGGGTGGTGGACGTCCATGTGCAGCGGTTGCGTACGAAGATCGGCCAGGACCGGATCGAGACGGTCCGTGGTTTCGGCTACAAGTTGAAGGCCTGAGCGGGGACGTCGGGGACATGCGGGGGATCTTCGGGAGACCGAGCCGGAGCGCGGGGATTCGTACGGGGCTGCGCTGGAAGCTCAGCGCCGCGATCGCGCTGGTCGGCGCGCTGGTGGCGATCGCGCTGAGCCTGGTCGTGCACAACGCGGCCCGGGTGTCGATGCTGGACAACGCGCGCGACCTGGCCGACGAACGCATCCAGGTCGCCCAGCGCAACTACGAGCTGTCCGGCCGCCCCAACTTCCCCAACGTCCAGAAGGACGACCCCGAGCTGCCCTCGGCGCTGCGGGTGAAGATGGAGGAGGGCCGGCGCGCGACCTACATCACCGACCGCGCGAACGGCGTGCCGGACATCTGGGCCGCCGTACCCGTCAAGGACGGGCATGTGCTGTCGCTGCACTCCGGGTTCACCGACCGCAGCGTGGACATCCTCAAGGATCTCGACCAGGCGCTGGTCATCGGTTCCATCGCGGTCGTCCTCGGCGGCAGCGCGCTGGGCGTGCTGATCGGCGGGCAGCTCTCGCGCCGGCTGCGCAAGGCGGCGGCCGCGGCCAACCAGGTCGCCAGGGGCGAGCCGGACGTGCGGGTGCGGGACGCCATCGGCGGTGTCGTACGGGACGAGAC
This sequence comes from Streptomyces sp. NPDC005648, assembly GCF_040605395.1. NCBI lineage: Bacteria > Bacillati > Actinomycetota > Actinomycetes > Kitasatosporales > Streptomycetaceae > Streptomyces > Streptomyces sp. NPDC005648. The sequence goes on from NZ_JBEXCS010000038.1 coordinate 23,833, forward strand.
CGACGACCTCGCGAGCGCGGTGGACGCCATGGCGGACGCCTTGCAGCAGCGGTTGGAGGCCGAGCGCCGGGTCACCGCGGACATCGCGCACGAGCTGCGCACGCCGGTGACCGGGCTGCTGACGGCGGCCGAGCTGCTGCCTCCCGGCCGTCCCACCGAGCTGGTGCTCGACCGGGCGAAGGCCATGCGCACCCTCGTCGAGGACGTCCTGGAGGTGGCCCGCCTGGACGGGGCCTCCGAGCGGGCCGAGCTGCAGGACCTGATGCTCGGCGAGTTCGTCGCCCGGCGGGTGGCGGCGAAGGACCCGAACGCCGAGGTGCGGGTGGTCCACGAGTCGATGGTCACGACCGACCCCCGCCGTCTGGAGCGTGTCCTGTTCAACCTGCTCGCCAACGCGGCCCGGCACGGCAAGCCCCCGATCCAGGTCACCGTCGAGGGCCGTGTCATCCGCGTCCGCGACCACGGGCCCGGCTTCCCGTCCGACCTCCTCGCGGACGGCCCGAGCCGCTTCCGCACGGGCAGCTCCGACCGCTCGGGCCACGGCCACGGCCTGGGCCTGACGATCGCGGCCGGTCAGGCGCGGGTGCTGGGCGCCCGGCTGACGTTCCGCAACGTCCGCCCGGCCGGCGCCCCCGACCACGTCCCGGCGGAGGGCGCGGTCGCGGTCCTGTGGCTCCCGGAACACGCCCCGACGAACACGGGCAGCTACCCGATGATGCCGTAGAACAACCAACCCGCCCACCGGCGTCCTCGGCAGCCGCGACCGCCGCTCGCCGCGCATGACGAAGGCCCCCGGGGCGGACACCCACCGGGGACCTTCAGCTCACTGGTGTTCAGATGTTCGTCGGACCGCCTCGACTGTTCGTCGGACCGCCCCGACTGTTCCTCAGACCGCCTCGACGACCGGCGTCTGCACCGCGGTCTCCTCCGTCGCCCCTTCCGGCTTCGGCCCGGCGCCCCGCAGCGCGACCTCCTTCACGAACACCGCAGCCACGAGTGCGACCACGGCCACGATGGATCCCAGCAGGAAGGCGGAGTGCGTGCCCGCGGACACCGCGTGCTGGTACGCCTCCCGCGCCACGGCCGGCAGCTTCTCCAGGCTCTTCGCGTCCAGCTGCGCCGACTTCTCGGTGATCTTCGAACCCAGCGACCCGGCCCGCTCGGCCATCACGTGCTGCACCCGGTTGTTGAACAGCGCGCCCATGATGGCGACACCGAAGGACGAGCCCAGCGTCCGGAACAGGGTCGTCGAGGAGGACGCGACACCCATGTCCTTCATCTCGACGCTGTTCTGCGCGACCAGCATGGTGATCTGCATCAGGCAGCCCATGCCCAGGCCGACGACCGCCATGAACACACCGGACGTGAACCGCGAGGTCCCGGTGTCCATCGTGGAGAGCAGGTACAGCCCGATGATCATCAGCACACTGCCGACGACCGGGAACACCTTGTACCTGCCGGTGTTGGTGGTCACCCGGCCGGCCACCATCGAGGTCACCAGCATCGCGCCGAGCATCGGCAGGAGCAGCAGCCCGGAGTTGGTCGCGGAGGCGCCCTGGACCGACTGCTGGTACAGCGGCAGGAAGAGCGTCGCCCCGAACATCACGAAGCCGGTGATGAAGCCGATGATCGACATCAGCGTGAAGTTGCGGCTGCGGAAGATGTGCAGCGGCACGACCGGCTCGGCGGCCTTGGTCTGCCAGAAGACGAACCCGATCAGTGAGGCCACACCGATGCCGATGAGCTCCATGATCCGCGCGGACGTCCAGGCGTACTCCGTGCCGCCCCAGGTGGTGACCAGCACGATCGAGGTGATGCCGACCGTCAGCAGGACGACGCCCAGGTAGTCGATCCCGGCCTTGGACCGCTTCTTCGGCAGATGCAGCACCACGCTGATCAGACCGAGCGCGACCACGCCGAGCGGCAGGTTGATGTAGAAGGACCAGCGCCAGCCCCAGTTGTCGGTGATGGTGCCGCCGACCAGCGGTCCGCCGATCATGGCGAGTGCCATGACGCCGGCCATCATGCCCTGGTACTTGCCGCGCTCCCGGGGCGGGATCAGGTCGCCGATGATCGCCATGACGCCGACCATGAGACCACCGGCACCGAGACCCTGCACGGCCCGGAAGCCGATCAGCTCGCTCATGTTCTGGGCCATGCCGCTGAGCGCGGAGCCGATCAGGAAGATCACGATCGAGGTCATGAAGGTGGCCTTGCGGCCGTACATGTCACCGAGCTTGCCCCACACCGGGGTCGAGGCCGCGGTGGCCAGCGTGTACGCCGTCACCACCCACGAGAGGTGTTCGAGTCCGCCGAGCTCGCCCACGATCGTCGGCATCGCGGTGCCCACGATCATGTTGTCGAGCATCGCGAGCATCATGGTGATCATCAGCGCCAGCAGTACGACCCGTACGCTCTTCGGCTGTTTGTCCGGCTTGGTCTCGACTGTCCCTGTGTCCGCCATCGTTGCCCACTCCCCTGGGTACCGCGGTTGCTTCTGCTTTCCCCCCGGCCGGCTACTTACTTGCCGCCCGGCTAGTTGACTACACTGGTGAAGGTAGACCCGTAACTAGCCGGGCGTCAAGTAAGTTTTCTAGTCGGTCGGCAGGTCAGTTCGCAGGGGGCGTGAGGAGCGCGAGAATGGGCGGCACGATGGACGGCACCAAGCGGCAGCGCCGCGGTAACACTCGCCAGCGGATCCAGGACGTGGCGCTCGAACTCTTCGCCGAGCAGGGCTACGAGAAGACCTCACTGCGCGAGATCGCGGAGAGCCTGGACGTCACCAAGGCCGCGCTCTACTACCACTTCAAGACCAAGGAAGAGATCCTCGTCAGCATCTTCGAGGACCTCTCCCAGCCGATCGAGGAACTGATCGACTGGGGCAGGCGGCAGCCGCACACCCTGGAGACCAAGCAGGAGATCATCCGCCGCTACAACGAGGCGCTGTCCGAGGCGCTTCCGCTCTTCCGCTTCATGCAGGAGAACCAGGCGACGGTGAAGGAACTCCGCATCGGTGAGCTCTTCCGCAACCGCATGATGGGCATGCGCGACATCCTCATCGACCCGGACGCGGACCTGGTCGACCAGGTCCGCTGCGTCAGCGCGGTCTTCACGATGCACGCCGGCATGTTCGCCCTGAACGACCTCCCGGGCACCGAGGAGCAGAAGCGCGCTGCGGTCCTGGAGGTCGCGACGGCACTGGTCACCCAGGCCCACGAGGGCACGCACGCGCGCGTGGAGGCCCCGTAGCGTCAGCGCCCGTTGACGACGCCGACGCCTTGGACGACGTCGGCGTCATCGACGCCGCCTCCTAGAGGCTCAGGCCCTTGGCACGGAGGAAGGCGACGGGGTCTATCGCGGAGCCGTAGTTGGCGGTCCTACGGATCTCGAAGTGCAGGTGCGGGCCGCTGGAGTTGCCGGTGTTCCCGGACAGGGCGATGTGCTGGCCGGTCCTGACGACCTGGCCGACCTTGACATCGATCCGGGAGAGATGGGCGTACTGCGAGTAGGTCCCGTTGCCGTGCTTGATCACGATCGCGTTCCCGTACGCGGGCCCGTCACCGGCGCCGTTGCCGCCGGCCTTGACGACGGTGCCGCCGTGCGCGGCGACGACCTCGGTGCCGCTGGCCACGGCGAAGTCCTGACCGCTGTGGGTGGACGTCCACATGCTGCCCGCCTGGGCGAAGCGCGCGGAGAGCTTGTACTTCTTCACCGGGTGCACCCAGGCGGCGGCCTTCTTGGCGGCGGCGACACTGACGGTGCCGGTGGCGGAGGTGTCGGCGGCGGACGCGACGCCGGCCCCCAGCACGACCGACGCACCGAGACCGACGGCCAGGACGGCCGCGCGGGTGCGCAGCGAGGACGTACGGGAAGAACGGGACGGGACACGCGCGAACATCAGGACCTCGGGGGTTCGGGGACAGAAAAACCACCCGGCGCGCAGACGGCCGCCGGATGGACCACCCCTTGGTAACCCGCTCCCCGGCCGACCCCAAAACCCGAGATCTACGACGAAAACTAGTAATTCAACCCAAAACTTTCCCTGCCTTGACAGGGAATTCCGGGTCAAAAATCCCTTTTCACCCCACCGCGGCGATCAACTATCAGCCCTAGTAACGGACAAATCGCCTGTGCGGCATGTCACCGGCTGTATCCAGAACTGCCCCGAGGAATCCCCAACGCCATGTGATGCACATCTCTGGCGACTTACCGCCCAGTAACCCTACGGTTCCCCTCGCGCCACCCTCGCCCAGCAGCATGCACCCGACAACGACATACAGACGCGAGAGGACCCCAACCCATGACCGACAGACGCCCCTGGGCACGCCGCACAGCCGTCACCGCCGTCTCGGCCTCCGCCCTGCTGGCCCTCGCCGCCCCCGCGAACGCGGCGACGAGCACCGGGGACGTCGACTACGCGACCTGGCAGCAGGACTGCCGGACGGTGATGGACCAGGCCCTCCCCTACCTCGAGCAGCGCACAGCCGCCGCCAGGCCGGGCGAGAAGCAGGCGATCGTCTTCGACATCGACAACACCACCCTGGAGACCGACTACGGCTTCAGCTACCCGCAGCCCGCCAACAAGCCGGTCCTGAACGTCGCCAAGTACGCCCAGGAGCACGGAGTCTCCCTCTTCTTCGTCACCGCCCGCCCGGGCATCATCCACCTGCCCACCGAGTACAACCTCGAGTACGACGGCTACAAGGTCTCCGGCCTCTACGCCCGCGGTCTCTTCGACCTCTTCAAGGACGTCGCCGCCTACAAGACGGCCCAGCGCGTCGACATCGAGAACAAGGGCTACGACATCATCGCCAACATCGGCAACAGCACCACCGACCTCACCGGCGGCCACGCCGACAGGACGTTCAAACTCCCGGATTACGACGGTCAGTTGTCATAGCCCCCGGCTAGGCTCCATCCGTAGGCGCGAGTCACGGGGGTGGCGGATGGAGCCCACGGTGCTGGGCAGCAAGCTGGCGTCGAGCCTGGTCGGCCCGCTGGTGAAGAAGCTGTTCGCGGCGGACCAGCCGGGTGCCGGGCTGGTCGAGAGGCCCGTACGGCTGAAGGACCTGGTGTCGTTCCGGGGAGAGAAGCGGACGCTGGGCGAGAAGGAGGTGCGCAAGCTCGCCGAGCACCTGGTCGCCCAGGCGGTCGAGTCACCGGGCGAACCGCCCTTCCCTGCCGACGAACAGACCGCCGTGGCCGATGCCCTGGCCTGCCGGCTGCTCGCCCTCGGCGACCTGGACATGGACGACGTCCAGGCCGTGGAGCTGGGCAGCGCCGAACTGGCCCGGCGACTGCGCCGGCAGGCCCCGCCTCCCGACGGCCTCTCCACGGACGCCGGCGTCTTCCTCGACTCGGCGACCGAGTGGGCCTGCCTCCAGATCCTGGAGTTCTTCACCCGCCGCTCCACCTTCGTGGCGCGCACGCTGGTGGAACAGACCCGGGTGCAGGGCGAACTCATCGCCAAGGTGGACGAGTTGCTCGCCCGCGCCCCTCGCCCCGATTCCCGCGACACCGCCTTCGAGCGCGGCTATCTCAAGTACGTCGCCACGAAGCACGGCAAGCTCACCATCTACGGCGTCGACCTCACCAACTCCCCGGACCGCTGGCCCCTCGACGCCGCCTACCTCAGCCTGGACGTGATCGGGCGCGGTGAGGAACTGCCCTTCGCCCCGCCCTCCGCCGCGCCCGTCTCCGCCCCCGCCGACCAGGCCCTGTCCGGCCACGACCGGGTCCTCCTGCGCGGGGGCGCGGGCTCGGGCAAGACCACCCTGATCCAGTGGCTCGCCGTCTCCGCGGCGACCGACGCCACCGACCGCATGGCCTATCTCACCGGCCGTATCCCCTTCGTCCTCCCGCTGCGCACCCTGACGCGCCACGGCCAGGGCCTCCCGGCCCCCGCCCACTTCCTGGCCGCCGTCGGCTGCCCTCTGGCCGGCTCGCAGCCGGAGGGCTGGGAGAGCCGCGTCCTGTCCGCCGGCCGCGCACTCGTCCTGGTCGACGGCCTCGACGAGGTCCCCGAGCCCGAACGGGCACGCGCCCGCACCTGGTTGCGCGACCTCCTGGAGACGTTCCCCGGCAACCGCTGGCTCGTCACCTCCCGTCCCTCGGCCGTCCGCGAGGACTGGCTCGCCGCGGACGGATTCACCGAGCTGGGACTGTCCTCCATGAGCCCGTCGGACGTGGCTTCCTTCATCAGGCGCTGGCACCGCGCGGCCGCCACCGGAGTCCCCGACGAGGACCTGCTGCTGCCCGCCTACGAGGCCCAGCTGCTCGACGCCGTACGCACCAAGCCCGACCTCGGCCGCCTCGCCACCAACCCCCTGATGTGCGGCCTGATCTGCGCCCTGCACCGCGACCGGCGCGGCTATCTCCCGCACGGGCGGAAGGAGTTGTACGACTCCGCCCTCTCGATGCTCCTGGTCCGCCGCGACCGGGAGCGGGACGTGTCGGGGCCGGAGCTGAGCGAGGAGCCCCAGCTCCAGCTGCTGCACCGGCTCGCGTACTGGCTGATCCGCAACGGCCGTACGGAGATGGACCGCAGCCGGGCGGAGAACATCATCGGGGAGGTGCTGCCGGCGATTCCGACGGCGCGGGTGCTCGGGGACGCGCATGCGGTACTGCGGCACTTCCTCGTCCGGACAGGGCTGCTGCTGTCGCCCACCCCGGACACGATCCACTTCGTGCACCGGACGTTCCAGGACTATCTGGGGGCCAGGGCGGCCGTGGAGGCGGGTGACTTCGGGCTGCTGGCCGAGCACGCGGGCGACGACCAGTGGGCGGACGTGATCCGTATGGCGGTGGCGCAGGGACGCCCGCGGGAGCGGGCCGAGCTGCTGGGGCTGCTGACGGGGTCGGCGGACAAGCGGGGACACCTGCTGGCGATGGCGTGCCTGGAGCACGCGACGGAACTGGATCCGGTCGTACGGCGTCGGATCGAGGAACTGACGGCGACGCTGCTGCCGCCGGCCACGACGGAGGAGGCCAAGCAGCTGGCGGCGGCCGGTCCCCTGGTCCTGGAGCTGCTGCCGGGCCCGGCGGGCCTGTCGGACGACGAGGCCGAGGCGGTGACGGCGACGGCCGCACTGGTCGGTACGGATGCCGCGGTACCGGTACTCGCGCGGTTCCGGGACCATCCGGCGCACCGGGTCCGCCTCACCCTGATACGTGCCTGGGAGCGCTTCGACGCGGAGGTGTACGCGGACGACGTGCTCGCCCACGTCGAGAGCCACGACCTCTACGTCTTCCTCAGCACGGCCCAGCACATACGGGCCCTGCCGCTACTGGGGCCCCGGGCGTGTATCGCCGTCACGGGCAACCACGCGCTCCCGGATCTGCTGAGCACACTGCCCGAGGGCGTGAAGAGCCTGGCCCTCTACGAGAACGAGCTGCTGAACGATCTGCGTCCGCTGACCGCCCTGGGCTCACTGCGCAGTCTGCTTCTGGCCCGCAGCGCCGACGTACACGATCTCTCGCCACTGGCCGAGACGGGTCTGCGTGATCTGAGCCTGCACGGGCTGGGCGAACTGTCCGGCCTGAACCGTCTCGACGCCCTGGAGTCCCTCACCCTGGTGACTCCCCTCTCCGGTGGCGGGCTGGCCGCCCTGCCCCAGGACGCGCCGCTGACCTCGCTCAGCCTGGCGGGAGAGTTCGTCACGGCCACCGGACTGCGTGGCCTGAGCCACTGGTCGACGCTGGAGAATCTCAGCCTCTGGGGAGACATCGACGCGCCTCTGGGCCCGCGGGACTGGTCCGAGGTCGCCGGGCTTCCTCGCCTCGCCCGTCTGACGATCGAGGCGGGGCTCGTCCCCCGGCTCGTGGATGCCCCGCACCTGCCCGCGATCGCGGACCTGCACGTCTCACGCTTTCGGGAGGACACGGATCTGACACCGCTGTCCCGATGCTGCCCCCAGGTGAGGACGGTCACCCTGCACGCGGAGCGATCCACGCCGTCGGATCCGGCCCCCTACGCCGCCCTCTTCCCGCACGCCGAGGTCACCCTGGAGCCCGCCCACTTCGCCGCCTTCTGACCGAACGAAAGGGGCCGGTGCCCGAAGGCACCGGCCCCTCTCACGGCTCACCCCGCAGGGCTACGCCTCCTTGCTCAGGTTCGGACCCGCTCCGCCGGCCGCCTGCTCGATCGGCGGAACGTCCGGCAGTGCCGACTTCTCCTCGCCGCGGAAGGTGAAGGTCTGGGTCTCGCCCTCGCCCTCCGTGTCCACGACCACGATGTGACCGGGACGCAGCTCGCCGAAGAGGATCTTCTCCGACAGCGTGTCCTCGATCTCGCGCTGGATCGTGCGCCGCAGCGGACGCGCGCCCAGCACCGGGTCGTAACCCTTCTTGGACAGCAGCTCCTTCGCGGACTGGGAGAGCTCGATGCCCATGTCCCGGTCCTTGAGGCGCTCGTCGACCTTGCCGACCATGAGGTCGACGATCGCGAGGATGTCCGCCTGGGTGAGCTGCGGGAAGACGACCACGTCGTCGACGCGGTTGAGGAACTCGGGGCGGAAGTGCTGCTTGAGCTCGTCCGAGACCTTGTTCTTCATGCGCTCGTAGTTGGACTTGGTGTCACCCGAGGCCGCGAAGCCCAGGTTGAAGCCCTTGGAGATGTCCCGGGTGCCGAGGTTGGTCGTCATGATGATGACCGTGTTCTTGAAGTCCACGACCCGGCCCTGGGAGTCGGTCAGCCGACCGTCCTCCAGGATCTGCAGCAGCGAGTTGAAGATGTCTGGGTGGGCCTTCTCCACCTCGTCGAAGAGGACGACGGAGAACGGCTTGCGCCGCACCTTCTCGGTCAGCTGGCCGCCCTCTTCGTAGCCCACGTAGCCGGGGGGCGAACCGAAGAGACGCGAGACCGTGTGCTTCTCGCTGAACTCCGACATGTCGAGGGAGATCAGCGCGTCCTCGTCACCGAAGAGGAACTCCGCGAGCGCCTTGGACAGCTCGGTCTTACCGACACCGGACGGGCCGGCGAAGATGAACGAACCACCGGGACGCTTCGGGTCCTTGAGGCCCGCACGCGTACGACGGATCGCCTTCGACAGCGCCTTGACGGCGTCCTTCTGGCCGATGACCCGCTTGTGGAGCTCGTCCTCCATGCGCAGCAGACGCGAGGACTCCTCCTCGGTCAGCTTGAAGACCGGGATGCCGGTGGCGGTCGCGAGGACCTCGGCGATCAGCTCGCCGTCGACCTCGGCGACGACGTCCATGTCGCCGGCCTTCCACTCCTTCTCCCGCTTGGCCTTGGCGGCCAGGAGCTGCTTCTCCTTGTCGCGGAGGGAGGCGGCCTTCTCGAAGTCCTGCGAGTCGATCGCGGACTCCTTGTCGCGGCGCACGCCCGCGATCTTCTCGTCGAACTCGCGGAGGTCCGGCGGAGCGGTCATCCGGCGGATGCGCATCCGGGAACCGGCCTCGTCGATCAGGTCGATCGCCTTGTCCGGCAGGAAGCGGTCCGAGATGTACCGGTCGGCCAGGGTCGCGGCCTGGACGAGGGCCTCGTCCGTGATGGAGACACGGTGGTGGGCCTCGTACCGGTCGCGCAGACCCTTGAGGATCTCGATGGTGTGCGGGAGCGAGGGCTCGGCGACCTGGATGGGCTGGAAGCGGCGCTCCAGGGCCGCGTCCTTCTCCAGGTGCTTGCGGTACTCGTCCAGCGTGGTGGCACCGATGGTCTGGAGCTCACCGCGGGCCAGCATCGGCTTCAGGATCGAAGCCGCGTCGATGGCGCCCTCGGCGGCACCCGCTCCGACCAGCGTGTGCAGCTCGTCGATGAACAGGATGATGTCGCCGCGGGTGCGGATCTCCTTGAGCACCTTCTTCAGGCGCTCCTCGAAGTCACCGCGGTAGCGGGAGCCGGCGACCAGCGCGCCGAGGTCGAGGGTGTAGAGGTGCTTGTCCTTGAGGGTCTCGGGCACCTCGCCCTTGACGATGGCCTGGGCGAGACCCTCGACGACGGCGGTCTTGCCGACGCCGGGCTCACCGATCAGGACCGGGTTGTTCTTGGTACGGCGGGACAGCACCTGCATGACCCGCTCGATCTCCTTCTCGCGCCCGATGACCGGGTCGAGCTTGGACTCACGAGCGGCCTGGGTGAGGTTCCGGCCGAACTGGTCGAGGACCAGGGACGTCGAGGGGGTGCCCTCGGCAGGCCCGCCGGCGGTGGCGGTCTCCTTGCCCTGGTAGCCGGAGAGCAGCTGGATGACCTGCTGCCGCACCCGGTTGAGATCGGCGCCCAGCTTGACCAGGACCTGGGCGGCGACGCCCTCGCCCTCACGGATCAGGCCGAGCAGGATGTGCTCCGTGCCGATGTAGTTGTGACCCAGCTGAAGGGCCTCGCGGAGCGACAGCTCCAGGACCTTCTTGGCACGGGGGGTGAAGGGGATGTGCCCGGACGGGGCCTGCTGGCCCTGGCCGATGATCTCCTCCACCTGCTGGCGGACCGCCTCGAGCGAAATCCCGAGGCTCTCAAGGGCCTTGGCGGCGACACCCTCACCCTCGTGGATCAGGCCCAGGAGGATGTGCTCGGTGCCGATGTAGTTGTGGTTGAGCATCCGGGCTTCTTCCTGAGCCAGGACGACAACCCGCCGCGCGCGGTCGGTGAACCTCTCGAACATCGTTAATCGCTCCTCAGAGCGGTCAGGCAGTGGGGGGAACTTCCCCTCCCTGTCCTTCCGCAGCTTAGTCCCGCAAGCGGGGACCGCTCATTCCAACTGCCGACACCGGACCGAGAACCAACACTTCCTCCTGACCCCGAACGCCGACATATGCTCCAACCCGATGGTGCGAGACGATGTTCCCGCAGGCCAGGCAGTTACCCTCACCATCAGTACGCCGATGGCGAACGTGAGACGCCCGGTTCTGCGTGTCGCCCCCTCCCACTAGGGATGTCTTACCCGCTGGGACTGACACTCCATGCCGCGCGCACCGGTTCCCTCCGCTATGGGCGAACAACCTTGCGCCTCGTCACACCCTCGCACGCCCCCATTTCCGGCACTCTGCGCATTCGTCGAAACACCCAGCGTAACTCGCGGCGTCTTCCCGCGGTTGCGCTTGGCATGGTCGGCAGCCACCACCCGAAAACCCTCCCTCCCGCGTCCACGGACCTCACCACGGTCCCGCTCCCGCGCCGCCCGCTCGATCCGGACGACCGGTCGGGCGATCACCTGCGCCGCTGGTACGAGAACGAACTGGGCTGGCCGACGGTGCCCGAGGACCCACACCGGCCCCACCCGGGAGTACGGCTGCGGGTGGGCGAACGTTTCGACGTCCTGGACGTCCCTGCCGAGGCGGGCCGTGCGGCCCTGCGCCGTCTCGCGCCGGGCGCTCCGGTGGCCCTCCGGGGCGAGCGGATGCGGCTGCTGATGGCGGCGGGCAGCGCGGAGGAGCTGCCGGGGCTGCTGGACTGGCTGGAGTGGGGGGCGCTGGCGCTCGATCTGGTCACGATCGGCGAGGGCGGCGTCATGGACGCGCCGCTGCTCCCGCAGGAGGCGGCTCGGGTCCTACGGCCGCCGGGCCCGGCCGGCGCGCGACCGCTGCCGCTCCCGGACCTCGGGGGCACCCTGCAGGGGGCCGCCGTATGGCTGCGGCCCCCCGAGCCGGGGCGCGAGGTCGAGGCCTCGCTGCCGACGCTGTCGGCCTTGGGGGGCGGCGGGTGCGCCCCCGATCTCGTACGACTCGTGCACACGGTGGCCACGCAGTGCCACCGGTTGCGGCTGCGGCGCGCGTGCGCCGAGCCTTCGGCCCTCGCGAGGGCCGGTGATCAGGCGTTCGCCTTCTCGTAGGCCTCGCGGATCGACGCCGGAACACGGCCGCGGTCATTGACCTCGTAACCGTTCTCCTTCGCCCACGCGCGGATCTGCGCGGTGTCCTGGCTGCCGCCGCCGGCGGCGGCACGGGTCTTTCCGCGCCCGCCCGAAGCGCGGCCTCCGGTACGACGACCACCCTTCACGTAAGGGTCGAGAAGGCCACGGAGCTTGTCCGCATTGGCGGTCGTGAGATCGATCTCGTACGTCTTGCCGTCCAACGCGAACGTGACGGTCTCGTCCGCCTCGCCGCCGTCGAGGTCGTCGACAAGAAGGACCTGAACCTTCTGTGCCACCGGATTTCCTTTCATCGATAACTTGAGGGCCGGGGGCCTGCGGCGTCCGCCGTTTCGCCGTCCCCTGTTATATGCAGTACTGCAGTACGTCGGAAAGCAAACCGCTTTTGCGGGAAAAACACAAACCCTTCGGAGAGACTCGGAGTGAGACCCGCGCCCGGCCCATGGTCCGGAAACATGCGCGTTTCGGACATAGGGAACCTGGGCAGGGACGAGCGGGTAATACGCCGTGCTGTTCGGTGATCACAGATGCAGAAGCATCCGGCTGTTGCCCAAGGTGTTCGGTTTCACCCGTTCGAGACCGAGGAACTCCGCCACGCCTTCGTCATAGGAACGCAGCAGCTCCGCGTAGACATCGGTGTCGACAGGTGTCTCACCGATCTCGACGAAGCCGTGCTTCCCGAAGAACTCCACTTCGAAGGTGAGGCAGAAAACACGACGAACGCCCAGCCAACGCGCGGTGTGCAGCAACTTCTCCAGCAACTGGTGGCCGACACCGGCGCCCTTCAGGCCGGGCTTCACCGCGAGAGTGCGCACTTCCGCGAGGTCTTCCCACATCACATGCAGGGCACCGCAGCCGACCACCTCGGCGTTGTCGTCCCGTTCGGCGACCCAGAACTCCTGGATGTCCTCGTAAAGGGTGACCGTCGCTTTGTCGAGCAGGATGCGGCCGCGGACGTAGGTGTCAAGGAGACGACGTACGGCCGTGACATCGCCGGTGCGTGCCCGACGGACGGTGATGGCTTTAGCGCTGACTTCGGGACCTTCGAGGCCTTCGGGGCTCTCTGCTGACATGAGCGGACGCTATCGCCCACCACCGCCGGGCGTGGAACCGGGGTTCTCCTCCCCGCCATCCCGCGGTTCGGCTGTTTCCGGCCCTTGGACGATGCGTACGGCGTCCCGCAGCGCCTGTCGCTGTTCCTCGCTCATCATCCCGAAGAACGCGACGAGAGCGGCGGCGGGGTTGTCACTCTGCGACCAGGCGTCGTTCATCAGCGCGGCGGCGTAGGCGGCGCGGGTGGAGACGGCCTCATATCGATAGGCCCGGCCTTCCGCCTCACGGCGCACCCAGCCCTTCTGATGGAGATTGTCCAAAACGGTCATCACCGTGGTGTAGGCGATGGACCGTTCCTGCTGAAGGTCTTCCAGGACTTCTCGAACGGTCACCGGGCGGTTCCACTTCCACACCCGCGTCATGACCGCGTCTTCGAGTTCTCCCAATGGGCGAGGCACAGCTCAGCACAATAGTGGGAGATCTCGGCATTCGCGTGCCGGACGTGCGCTTACACCGGCAAACAGGAACAAAAAGGGCGTACGACTCGGGATCTCACGAGTCGTACGCCGGTGCGGCGCAGCCGGAACGGCGCCGCTCAGTCGCTCTTCGCCGGAGCCTGCCGGGCGGCCTCCGCGCGCGCGATGGCGGCGTCGACCGCGGCGTCCTCCTTGGCCTTGTTGGCCCCGCCCTGGGTCTTCACGATCACCCTGATCAGGCCGATGAAGAACACGGCCATGACGACCGGGGGCACGAGCGCGGAGACATAGTCCATACGACCAGGGTAGCCACGGGCGCCGATCCGTCCGGCGGCGGGACCGTTATCAGCCCGCCGCGAGCTGCCGGGGCGGGTTCTCCGCAGGTGGCGGGCCCGGCTTACGGCGGGGGAAGACCTCGCCGGGGGTGGGGATCGGGCGGTGCGGCTTCGGAGCGGCCGGGCCGGGCGCGGGCTTGGACGGCGCCGGCTTCTCCGCAGGCTGCTTCTCGGGCTTGCGGGCGGGGTCCTGGTCGGCGTCGCCGGACGGGCCGGCGCTCACGGCACCGCCGACGCGGCCCGGGGCGCCCGAGAGGCCCCCCGGGAGGGCCGTGAGCCGGGTACGGGAAGCGGGGACGGCCGGGGAGGCCGCGCGGGTCGCGCCGCGCGCGAGACGGGCGCGTACGTCCTGCTCCGCGAGCACCTGGCAGCGGTCCAGGAGTGCGGCGGCCACCGGACCGCCGCGCAGGGCCCGGAGCGCGGCGAGATCGTCGGGGTCCGGCCGGTAGCCGGCCCCCAGCGCCTCCTCGAGCAGTGCGAGATAGCCGACGGCGGTACCGGGCAGGGCGGCGCGGTAACGAGCCAGGTCGGCCACCAGGAAGGCGCGCAGCCGGGCACCCTCCCGCATCGCCTCGTCGAGGGACTCGGCGAGGCGGAGGCACTCCTGGACGTCCTCGGCCGAGGCGGGGCTGGGGTGGAGGGCGAGGGCGAGAGCGCGGCGGAGCACACGCAGCTCCTCCACGCCGAACGCCATGCCGCCGCGGGATCCGTAAGGCGTGGGCATGCCGTGACGATACGCGCTAATCAGACAAATTCGACACAGGAGGGTGGGTGTGGCGAGCCGGGCCACCCGGTTGTCCCACGCCGGCGCCTTCGGCCCTGCCGGCCCTTTCGGCCCGGTGGGAGCCCTGCAGCCGGGCCGCCCCGCCCACCGTCACATCCGAGACACGTTCCGCTCGTACACCAGCCGCAGCCCGATCAGTGTCAGCCAGGGCTCGTGCTCGTCGATCACCGAGGACTCCCCCAGCACCATCGGCGCCAGCCCGCCCGTCGCGATCACCGTCACGTCCTCCGGGTCCTCGGCCAGCTCACGCGCCATGCGGCTGACGACTCCGTCGACCTGGCCGGCGAAGCCGTAGATGATGCCGGCCTGCATCGCCTCGACCGTGTTCTTGCCGATCACGCTCCGCGGCCGGGCCACCTCGATCTTCCGCAGCTGCGCGCCCCGGACGCCGAGCGCCTCGACGGAGATCTCGATACCGGGGGCGATGACACCACCGACGTACTCCCCGCGCGGGGAGACCGCGTCGAACGTGGTCGCCGTACCGAAGTCCACGACGATCGCGGGGCCGCCGTAGAGCTCGACCGCGGCGACCGCGTTGATGATGCGGTCCGCGCCGACCTCCTTGGGGTTGTCGGTCAGGATCGGCACACCGGTCTTCACGCCCGGCTCGACGAGGACGGCGGGTACGTCCCCGTAGTACCGCCGTGTCACCTCGCGCAGCTCGTGCAGCACGGACGGCACGGTCGCGCAGATGGCGATGCCGTCGATGCCGTCGCCCAGCTCGTCACCGAGCAGCGGGTGCATGCCCATCAGGCCCTGCAGCAGGACCGCCAGCTCGTCCGCCGTGCGGCGCGCGTCGGTGGAGATGCGCCAGTGCTCGACGATGTCCTCGCCGTCGAAGAGCCCCAGGACGGTGTGGGTGTTGCCCACGTCGATCGTCAGCAGCATGGCCCGTACCTACTCCGCCGCTCGCAGGTCGAGCCCGATGTCCAGGATGGGCGAGGAGTGGGTCAGCGCGCCCACGGCGAGATAGTCCACCCCGGTGTCCGCGTACGCCTTCGCGTTCTCCAGGGTGAGCCGTCCCGACGCCTCCAGGGCGGCCCGCCCGTGCACCAGGGCCACGGCCTCCTCGCACTCGCCGGGCGTGAAGTTGTCCAGCAGGATCAGATCGGCTCCGGCGTCCACGACCTCGCGCAGCTGGTGCAGGGTGTCGACCTCGACCTCGATCGGCACGTCCGGGAAGGCCTCGCGCACGGCCTTGAAGGCCTGCGCGACCCCGCCCGCCGCGACGACGTGGTTGTCCTTGACGAGCGCCGCGTCCGACAGCGACATCCGGTGGTTGACGCCCCCGCCGCAGCGGACCGCGTACTTCTCCAGGGAGCGCAGCCCCGGAGTGGTCTTGCGGGTGTCACGCACGCGTGCCTTCGTGCCGTCCAGCGCGTCCGCCCACGCGCGCGTGGCGGTCGCGATGCCGGACAGCCGGCACAGCAGGTTGAGCGCGCTGCGCTCGGCGGTGAGCAGGTCGCGCGTGCGCGTGGTGACCGACAGCAGCCGCTGTCCGGCCTCCACCCGGTCGCCGTCCTCGACGTGCCGCTCGACCTCGAACTCGTCCTCGCAGACCACGGACAGCACCGCCTCGGCGACCCGGAGCCCGGCCACGACGCCCCCCTCGCGCGCGGTGAAGTCGGCGGTGGCGACGGCGTCCTCGGGGATGGTCGAGACGGTCGTGACGTCCACACCGCCGTCCAGGTCCTCCTGGATGGCGACATGGGCGATGTCCTCGATCTCGATCGGGTCGAGTCCGGCGTCGGCCAGAAGCTCGGCGAGGGCGGGGTCGAGCCCGCACTCCAGGTGGTCGGCGTGTTCCGCGTCGCCGTCGGCGCCGCAGGCACAGCCGTCGCCGCAGCCGCCGTTCGACACGAGGGGGAGTTCGGGGGTACTCACTTCTGTCACTGCTCCTGAGGGCGCTGCTGGGGCTGCCGAGTCTGCCGGGTCGGGGGGAAGTCTGGGGTATCGGTGGTGTGTACGGCGAGTGTGCGGTCCGGATTGAGACGTACGACGATGTGGCGGCGCCATGTCGCGTCGTCGCGCTCGGCGTGGTCCTCGCGCCAGTGGCAGCCCCGGGTCTCCTCCCGCAGCCGGGCGGCGGTGACCAGGACGCGGGCCACGCACAGGAGGTTGGTGGCCTCCCAGGTGTCGACGCCGGGTTCGGCCGTCTTGCCGTTCTCCGCGAGGGCGTCGCGGGCCTCCGTGTGCAGCCGCTGGAGCTGGTCGGCGGCCCTCTCCAGGGAGTGCGCGGAGCGCAGGACGCCCGCGCCGTCGGTCATGATCCGCTGGATCGCGAAGCGGTCCTCGGGGGCGAGAAGCGGGTGGGCCGGCGTCTCGGGACGCTCGAACGGTTCGGGCACGCGCGCGTGGAGGCCGTTCTCCGCGTGGGCCGCCGTGATGTCGGCGGCGATGCGCTCGGCGTAGACGAGGCCTTCGAGGAGCGAGTTGGAGGCGAGCCGGTTCGCGCCGTGCACGCCGGTGCAGGCGACCTCGCCGCACGCGTACAGGCCCGGGACGGTCGTACGGCCGCGGGAGTCGGTGCGGACGCCGCCGGAGGCGTAGTGGGCGGCCGGCGCTATCGGGATGGGCTCGGTGACCGGGTCGATGCCGTTCGCCCGGCAGGCGGCGAGGATCGTCGGGAAGCGGTGCTCCCACATGTCGGCGCCGAAGTGCCGGGCGTCGAGGAACATGTGCTCGGCGTCCTGCTCCTGCATCCGCCGCATGATGCCCTTGGCGACGATGTCCCGGGGCGCGAGCTCGGCGAGCTCGTGCTGCCCGACCATGAAGCGCACGCCGTCGGCATCGACCAGGTGGGCGCCTTCACCGCGCACGGCCTCGGAGACGAGCGGCTGCTGGCCTTCCGCGTCCGGGCCGAGGAACAGCACGGTCGGGTGGAACTGCACGAACTCCAGGTCGCTCACCTCGGCGCCCGCGCGCAGGGCGAGCGCGACGCCGTCGCCGGTCGACACGGACGGGTTGGTGGTCGCGGAGAACACCTGGCCCATGCCGCCGGTCGCGAGGACCACCGCGGGGGCGTGCACGGCGCCCACGCCGTCGTGCTGGCCCTCGCCCATCACATGCAGGCTCACGCCCGCCGTACGGCCGTCCGCGTCCGTCAGCAGGTCCAGCACGAGCGCGTTCTCGATCGTGCGCAGCCCACGCGCGCGTACCGCCTCGACGAGCGCCCGGGAGATCTCCGCGCCGGTGGCGTCGCCGCCCGCGTGCGCGATACGGCGGCGGTGATGGCCGCCCTCGCGGGTGAGCTCGAGCGCGCCCTCCTCGGACTCGTCGAAGTGCGCGCCGGTCGCGATGAGCCGCCGTACGGCGTCCGGGCCCTCGGTGACGAGGATCCGTACCGCCTCCTCGTCACACAGACCGGCGCCGGCCACCAGGGTGTCGTCCAGGTGCTGTTCGGGGGTGTCGCCCTCGCCGAGGGCCGCGGCGATGCCGCCCTGCGCCCAGCGGGTGGAGCCGTCGTCGAGGCGTGCCTTGGTGACGACGACCGTCTTCAGGCCGGCGGCCTCGCAGCGCAGCGCGGCGGTGAGGCCGGCCACTCCGGAGCCGACGACCACCACGTCAGCGGCGATGGCCCAGCCGGGCGCTGGCGCGTGCAGTCGTATGCCTGTGCTGCTCACGAGGCGGCTCCGAAGGTTCCGAAAGTGAGTGGGATGTTGTCGATCAACCGGGTCGTCCCGACCCGGGCGGCGACGGCGAGGACGGCCTCGCCGGTGAAGTCGTCCTCGATCTCCGTGAAGTCGGACGGGTCGACGAGGGCCAGGTAGTCGACGACCAGCGGCGGCGAGAGCCGGGTGGCGTCGTCGAGGACCAGGCGGGCCGCGGCGCGGACGGCGGAGGGGGCGCCCGGGATCGCCTTCGCGACGGCGTGCGCGTCGGCGGCCGCGCGGGACTCCCCTATGGCGCTGAGGGCTTCGGCACGCGCGTGCGTGGCGGGCACTTCGCGCGCCCGCGCGCGCAGCGCCTCCTGGGCCGCGTGCCGGTCGCGGCCGGCGAACAGCGCGGCGGAGAGGGAGAGCGCCGTCCGCCTCTGTGCCGGCGAGAGGTAGCGGTTGCGGCTGGAGAGCGCCAGCCCGTCCTCCTCGCGCACGGTGGGCACGCCGACGATCTCCATGCCGAAGTTCAGATCGCGCACCATGCGCCGGATCAGGGCGAGCTGCTGGGCGTCCTTCTGGCCGTACAGGGCCACGTCGGGGCGGGTGAGGTGCAGCAG
Source organism: Streptomyces sp. NPDC005648 (assembly GCF_040605395.1). Taxonomy (NCBI): domain Bacteria; kingdom Bacillati; phylum Actinomycetota; class Actinomycetes; order Kitasatosporales; family Streptomycetaceae; genus Streptomyces; species Streptomyces sp. NPDC005648. Next base: position 42,522 of record NZ_JBEXCS010000038.1, read on the forward strand.
CTTGGCGACGACGGTGAGCATGCCGTCGAAGTGACCGGGGCGCGAGGCGCCCTCCAGGCGCTCCCCCATGGGGCCCGCGCTGATACGGACCTGGGGCTCTCCGCCCGGGTAGACCTCGTCCACGGAGGGCGCGAACACGATGTCCGCGCCGGAGAGTCCGGCGAGCTTGACGTCGGCGTCCAGGGTGCGCGGATAGCGGTCGAGGTCCTCGCCCTCGCCGAACTGGAGGGGGTTGACGAAGACCGTGACGACGACCTCGCCCTGCGGGCCCGCGGTCTCCCGCGCGCTGCGGATCAGCGTGGCGTGGCCCTCGTGCAGGGCGCCCATGGTCATCACCACGGCACGTCGGCCGGCCCGCGCGCGTGCGTGGAGTTCGTCGGCGGTGTGCAACAGGACGGTGGTCATCGGGCCTCTCCCTCGGCGCCCCTGGTGCCCTCGCGCCCGTCGGCGAGCACCCCCAGGAGGTCCTCGGCGAGTTCGGGCTTGAGCAGACCGTGCGCGAGCGCCCGGTCGGCGGTCGCGCGGGCCATCGCGAGATAGCCGGCGACGGTCTGCGGGGCGTGCCGGCGCAGCTCGGCGACGTGCGCGGCGACCGTGCCCGCGTCCCCGCGCGCGACCGGGCCGGTCAGGGCCGCGTCCCCGGAGCGCAGGGCGTTGTCCAGGGCGGCTCCGAGCAGCGGGCCGAGCATCCGGTCGGGCGCCTCGACACCGGCCGCGCGCAGCAGCTCCATGGACTGCGCGACCAGCGTGACCAGGTGGTTCGCGCCCAGCGCGAGCGCCGCGTGGTACAGCGGGCGCATCTCCTCGGCGACCCATTCCGGCTCGCCGCCCATCTCGATCACGAGGGCCTCGGCGGCCAGGCGCAGCTCCACGGGAGCGGTGACCCCGAACGAGCAGCCGGCCAGGCGCTGGACGTCCACGGGCGTGCCCGTGAAGGTCATCGCGGGGTGCAGCGCCAGCGGCAGCGCGCCCGCGCGCAGGGCGGGGTCCAGGACCTTCGCGCCATAGCGCCCGGAGGTGTGCACGAGCAGCTGGCCGGGCCGGACGGCCCCGGTCTCCGCGAGGCCCTCCACCAGCCCGGGCAGGGTGTCGTCCGGCACGGTCAGCAGGACCAGGTCGGCGCGCTCCAGCACCTCGGCGGGCGGGACGAGCGGCACATCGGGCAGCAGCTGGGCGGCGCGCCTGCGGGAGGCGTCGGAGACGCCGGAGACGGCCACCGGACGGTGCCCGGCGAGCTGGAGCGACGCGGCGAGTGCGGGGCCCACGCGGCCGGCGCCGACGACACCGACGGTGAGCCGCGCGGGACGGTCCTTGGGGTCTGGCAGTTGGCTTGTACTCACGCGACGGCGGCCTTCCCGTTCCAGTCCGCTCCGGGTACCGGACGATTTCTCGTCATGTTAACGCTATCGGTCCGAGGGGCGATCGGTCGTCCACAGGCTGTGGGCTTTCGCACACCGTCCGCACACGGGCGGGCCCCGCGGAAATCCGGGTGCCCGCACGGTCGGCGGCCAGGCATGATCCGGCCCATGAGCGATACGAGGGACGAAGCGACGGACCAGGTCGGCCGGTCGGGCGAGGGGATCTCCGAGGAAGAACGGCTCAAGCGCCGCCGTGTGCGGCGCATCAGCGCGTACCGGAGCGCGAAGCGCGCCCTCGCGCGCCCCGGGTTCCTGGGCACGCTCCGGGAGCGCCTGGCGCTGCTGGAGGACGCGCAGGACCTGTACGACCTGGACGAGCCCGCGGACATCTACGGCAACGGCATCGTCGAGGCCCTGGAGGGGAAGGTTGCCGGGCTGCTCGGCAAGGAGGCCGCCGCGTTCTTCCCCTCGGGCACGATGGCCCAGCAGGTGGCGCTGCGCTGCTGGGCGGGACGAACCGGCGACCCGGCCGTCGCCCTGCACGCGCTCGCCCACCCCGAGGTGCACGAACGGCACGCCTTCAGCCAGGTCAGCGGCCTGCGCCCGGTCCGGGTGACGAGCGAGCCCCGGCTGCCCACCGCCGACGAGGTGCGCCACTTCGACGAGCCCTTCGGGGCGCTGATGCTCGAACTGCCCCTCAGGGACGCCGGTTTCGTGCTGCCCTCCTGGGAGGAGCTCACCGAGGTGGTGGAGGCGGCGCGCGAGCGCGACGCGGTGGTGCACTTCGACGGCGCGCGCCTGTGGGAGTCCACCGTCCACTTCGACCGCCCCCTGCACGAGATCGCGGGCCTGGCGGACAGCGTCTACGTGTCGTTCTACAAGTCCCTCGACGGCTACGGCGGCGCCGCGCTGGCCGGTCCGAAGACACTGATCGACGAGGCGAGGACCTGGCGGCACCGGTACGGCGGCCAGATCTTCCAGCAGTTCCCGACCGTCCTCTCGGCCCTCGCCGGCCTGGAGCGCGAACTGCCCCGGCTGCCCGCATACGTACACCACGCGCGCGTGGTCGCCGCCGCGCTGCGCGAGGGCTTCACCGCGGCCGGGGTGCCATGGATGCGCGTCCACCCGGAGGTGCCGCACACCAACGAGTTCCAGGTCTGGCTGCCGTACGACCCCGACGTGGTCGCCGAGGCGGCGATCCGGGCGGCCGAGGAGACGGGCACCTCCCTGTTCGCGGATGCCTGGGACGCCAGGGGCCCGGGACTCGCCATGACCGAGGTGTACGTCCGCGCCGCGGGCCTGGAGTGGACCGCCGACGACGTCAAGGCGGCGGTCGCGGAGTTCGTCGTACGGCTGAAGGAGGAGGCCGCCAAGTAGACCGAGCCCGGCCGAACCGCCCGGCGGCGTTGTCAGTGGCGGGGTGCACCATGAGGTCATGAGCGTGCGCATCGACATCGCGGGGCTGCGGCCGGAGAGGGTCGCCGTCGTGCCCTCGCCCCTGGCCGAACTCGGCATGGCACTGCACGCGCTGTCCGAGCCGGGGCACCACCCGGGCCTGCGGGGCTGGGTCACAGGGGTGACCGCCGGCCTGGACCCGCATCTGGCCGACCGGATGTGCGACGCGGACTTCCTGTGGACGACGACGTTCTCGGACCTGTTCCTGCCGTACGCGGGCATCCCGGGCGCCACCGCCCTCCCCGGGGCCACGCTCGCCGAGGAGCTGGACCTGCTGGACAAGCTGACGGACGAACAGTTCGTCGACGCGGCACTGGAGTTCAGCTGCGCGATGTCGTACGGCGTGGGGCCCGGCCGGCTCGTCGACGCCCGGCAGGGCCGGCGCGCCCTGGAGCTGGCCGCCGCACGCGGACCGCGCCAGGTGCGGTTCACCGAGCTGCTGCTGACCGATCCGCCGAAGATCCGGGCCTGGCTGCGTCGGTTCCTCCAGGACTGCGACGAGGCGTTCTTCGCCGAGGTCTGGTCCCGGCTGCGCCACCGGCTCACGGCGGACGCCCGCCACAAGACCGACCTGCTGCGCCGCAAGGGCCTGGCCGAGGCGCTGGCCGCCGCCTCCCCGGCGGTCACCCTCGACGAGGCCGCCGCCGAGATCACGGTCGACAAGCTGAACGTCGGCCGTACGGCCACGGGAGACGGCGGTCTCCTCCTCGTGCCGACCAGTCTCGGCTGGCCCCATCTCGCCGTCCTGTACCGGCCCGGCTGGCGGCCGGTGGTCCACTATCCGGTCGGCTCCCCGGAGCTCGCCGCGCCGCCTTCCGTCGAGCAGCTCGCGCTGCGGATGACCGCGCTGTCCCACCCGGTCCGGATGCGGATCTGCCGTGATCTGGCCCGCAGCGCCTACACCACCGGCGAGCTGGCGCAGGCGCACGGGATGACCGCCCCGGAGATATCCCGGCACCTGGGCGTCCTGAAGAAGGCCGGCCTGATCACCACGCGCCGCCGCGGCCGGTATGTCCGGCACCAGCTGGACATATCCGTCGTGGCCCGGCTGGGCAGCGACTTCCTGGAGGGCATCCTGCGCTGAGCGGGCGCCCGCCGGATCAGTCGAACCGGATGTGCCGGATGCCCACCCGCGCCTGCCGCAGCCGCGTCCGCAGCGCACCCTCGTTGTTGGGGCGCAGTGTCAGCCCGGCGAGCACGGCGATGCGGTCGGCCGTCTTCGGGACCGTCGAGTGGTCGGTCCACAGGTGCTCGGCGAACTCGGGCTCCACCAGCCGCTCCAGACAGTGGTCGAGCTGCCGCACGGCCCATGTCTCGCGTCCCAGGCCGGCGTTCTTCCCGCCGACGTACTGAAGGAGGTGTCCGAAGCCGCGCTCACGCAGCCGCTTGAGGACGGTCTCGCGCTGGGCGAGGAGAGTGAAGTGGCGTACGTCGTGACCGAGTTCACGCAGCCGGCCCACGGTCTCCTCGAAGTAGCCCGAGTTGGTGACCGTCATGGGCACGATCACGACCCCGTCGTGCTTGGTGAGGGCGAGGTCGAGGACCTCGACGACTCCTTGCCGCCACGAGGTCAGGTCCTGGAAGTCCCCGCGCAGGTCGGGCGGCAGCATCCGGCGCAGACCGAAACCGGCGTGCTCGGGGTCGCAGACGACGCTGCCCCGCAGACGCCGCTGTATCTCGTACGCGGTCTGTGTCTTGCCGCCCCCGAAGGGGCCGTTGATCCACAGGAGCATGCGCAGACCCTAGTGGGCGGCGATTACGCGGGGGTCACGCGCGTGTGGATCACCCGTGCCCACCCGCGCGGACCAGCCCGGTCTCGTACGCCAGGACCACCACCTGCACCCGGTCGCGCAGCCCGAGCTTGGTGAGGATGCGGCCGACGTGGGTCTTCACGGTCGCCTCGGACAGCACGAGCCGGGCCGCGATCTCGCCGTTCGACAGGCCCTGCGCGACCAGCACCATGACTTCGCGCTCCCGGTCGGTGAGCCGCTCCAGCTCCTTGTGCTGGGGCTCCTTCCCGGCGCTCGGCAGCATCGGCGCGAACCGGTCCAGGAGCCGGCGCGTGGTCGACGGCGCGACCACCGCGTCGCCACTGTGCACGGCGCGGATGGCGTGCAGGAGTTCACCCGGCGGCACGTCCTTGAGCATGAAACCGGACGCACCCGCCTTCAGCCCCGAGAAGGCGTACTCGTCGAGGTCGAAGGTGGTCAGGATCAGTACCTTGGGCGGATTGGGCTCCTGGCAGATGCGGCGGGTCGTCTCCACCCCGTCCAGCTTCGGCATACGAACGTCCATCAGGACGACGTCGACCTCGGTCGCACGCAGCACCTGAAGGGCCTCCACCCCGTCCCCGGCCTCCGCCACGACGTCCATGTCCGGCTGCGCGGCGAGCACCATCCGGAACCCGGTGCGCAGCAGCACCTGGTCGTCGACGAGCATCACGCGGATCGTCATCGGAGCCTCTTCCGTCTCTTCCGTTTGCGTCGGCGTTCGTTCTACGTCGGCCGGTCGGCAGGTTGGTTCTACGTCGGCCGGGTTCGTCACAAGGACCGTTACAGGTGTCACCAGGGGACATGCGTCGGTTCAGTGTGCGGGTTTCAGCGGCAGCAGGGCGCTGATGCGGAATCCGCCGCCCGGGCGCGGGCCCGCGTCCAGGGTCCCGCCGACCATACCGACCCGCTCGCGCATCCCGATCAGGCCGTGCCCCTGGCCGTCGGCGCCGCCCTCCTCGTACAGCTCGTGCGGGGCGCCCTTGCCGTCGTCCTCGACGAGCAGCCCGAGCCCGTCGTCGAAGTACACCAGCCGCACGCTCGCGCCCGTGTTGGGCCCACCGTGCTTGCGGGTGTTCGTCAGCGCCTCCTGCACGATGCGGTACGCCGTCAGCTCGACACCGCTGGGCAGCGGGCGCGGGGTGCCCTCGACCTTGAAGTCGACGGGCAGACCGGAGGTACGGCACTGCTCGACCAGCTCGTCGATCTGCTCGACGTCGGGCTGCGGAACGTACTCGCCGGCCTCCTTGTGCTCGCCGGTACGCAGCACGCCCAGCAGGCGGCGCATCTCGGCGAGGGCCTGACGGCCGGTGGACGAGATGGTCTCCAGGGCCTTCTTCGCCTGGTCGGGAGCGGTGTCGAGGACGTAGGCGGCGCCGTCGGCCTGCACCACCATCACGGACACGTTGTGCGCCACGACGTCGTGCAACTCGCGGGCGATCCGCGCGCGTTCGGCGGCGACCGCGACCTTGGCCTGCGCCTCGCGCTCCTTCTCCAGGCGGGCGGCGCGCTCCTCCAGCTGCGCGAAGTACGCGCGCCGGGTGCGGATCGAGTCGCCGAGCACCCAGGCCAGCGCGAACGGCACGGTCAGGAAGACCGCCTTCGCGGCGTTGCCCAGCGCGCTGCCGTCCAGGGGCCAGCGCGCCTGCGCCAGCGGCGCCGCGCACAGCCCCATGGCCAGCGCGAGCCGGGAGGCCCATCGGGCGCCCGTCGCGGCCACCGTGTAGACGATCACCAGCATGGCGAAGTCGGCGGCCATCGTCTGGACGTTCAGCACCAACTGCGCCACACCCAGTCCGGCCGCCAGCACCAGCATCTTCTCCGGCATGCGCCGGCGCAGCGCGATCACCAGGCAGAGCAGGAACGCGACCGGAACGATCAGCGCCGGTGAATCGGTACCCCGGACCGCCGAACTGGCGGTTCCGCTCAGCAGCGAGATCCCGAACAGGAAGACGGCCCAGAAGGTGTCGACCCCTGTCGGGTGTCTGCGGAGGAAGTCATAGAGGCGCTGCACGTAACCCAGCGTAGGGAAGCGAGATGCGTGCAGGGGTCAACCGGAGGATCGATCCGGACCGGGCGCGCGTACTCCGCAAGGTGGAGAGTGCGTTCTCCCGTGCGCTTAGCCTGGGCCGGTGACGGGAGAGACGACGGGCGACGACTGGCAGGGCTGGCGAGCGGCGACGGAGGCCGCCCTGTACGGCCCGCACGGCTTCTACCGCAGCCCCGAGGGCCCGGCCGCCCACTTCCGTACGTCCGTGCACGCCTCCCCGCTGTTCGCCGACGCCGTCGCCCGCCTCCTGTGCCGGGTCGACGAAGCCCTTTCCCACCCCGCCCGACTCGACTTCGTGGACATGGCGGCGGGGCGGGGGGAACTGGTCACCGGCGTCCTGGCCGCGCTCCCGGCCGAGGTGTCCGCACGCGTGCGTGCGTACGCCGTCGAACGCGCCGACCGACCCGCCGGGCTCGACGCCCGCATCCAGTGGCTGCCGGAGCCGCCGCGCGGCATCACCGGACTGCTGTTCGCCAACGAGTGGCTGGACAACGTGCCCCTGGACATCACCGAGGTGGACTCGCGGGGCATGGCCCGCCGGGTGCTCGTGCGACGGGACGGCACGGAGCGGCTCGGCGAGGAGATCGGGGGCGCGGAGGCGCAGTGGCTCGCCCGGTGGTGGCCATGGGGCGGGCCCGAGGGGCTGGGCGGTGGAAGTCATGCCGAGGGATCGCGGGCCGAGATCGGGCTGCCCAGGGACGAGGCATGGGCCGACGCCGTCTCGTCGCTCGACCGGGGCCTCGCCGTCGCCGTCGACTACGCCCACACCCTGGACTCCCGCCCCCCGTTCGGAACGCTCACCGGCTTCCGCGCGGGTCACGAGACGAGCCCCGTCCCGGACGGATCATGCGACATCACAGCGCACGTCGCCCTGGACGCATGCGCCGCACACGGTGAGGCGGCACTCGCGGCGCGGGGGGAAGCGACGGGCGGTGAGGCGGCGCGCGAGGCGTGGGGGGAAGCGGCGCGCGAATGCCCCAATCCGGGGGCGTGCGGGTCACACGAAGGGGCGGAGCGAGGGCCGCGCACGGCGCGCGGAGATGCCAGTCCTGGGGCGCACGAGGGTTGCGAGGACGTCGAGTCAGCGGCGCACACGGCGCGCGCCGGCGCTGATCCAGGGCCGCGCACAGCGCGCCGCGAAGGCGCGGAGGTGGAGGCACACGCGGCGCGCGGGGACGAGGAGCCGGGGGCGCCCCTGGTGGATCGACGCGCTGCGCCAGGAGCCCACGGAGGCGGGGAACAGACGGCGCGCACGGCAAGCGGAGGCGGGGAACAGGCGGCGCGCGAGGGCGTTGGGGCAGGACCGCGCACGGTGGGTGGAGGCGCGGAGGTGGGGACGTGCGGGGCGTGGGCGGAAGTCGATCATGGGGTGTGCGCGGCGTGTTCGGCGGCGCGGGGTGTCCCCCGCGCGCGTCTGTTGCGGCAGCGCGACGCCCTGCGCGCCCTGGGCATCAGCGGCGCACGCCCCCCGCTCTCACTGGCCTCCTCACAACCCGCGGCCTACGTACGCGCCCTAGCGAGCGCCGGCGAGGCCGCCGAACTCACCGCTCCAGGCGGCCTCGGCGACTTCGGCTGGCTGCTGCAGCCGGTCGGAATCGCGGACGCGCTCATCGACTGACCCGACCACGCCGGACAGACCCGGGCGCGCGCCCCCTGGCAACGCGCCCTCCTCCCTACTTGTCGATGTCGCCCACCACGAAGAACAGCGACCCGAGGATCGCCACCATGTCCGCGACCAGCGTCCCCGGCAGCAGCTCCGTCAGGGCCTGGATGTTGTTGTAGGAGGCCGAGCGCAGCTTCAGCCGGTACGGGGTCTTCTCGCCCTTGCTGACCAGGTAGTAGCCGTTGATGCCGAGGGGGTTCTCGGTCCAGGCGTAGGTGTGGCCCTCGGGTGCCTTCAGGACCTTGGGGAGCCGCTGGTTGATCGGCCCGGGCGGGAGCTCGGCGAGGCGGTCGAGGCAGGCGTCGGCGAGGTCGAGGGCGTTGTGGGTCTGCTCCAGGAGGACCTCGAAGCGGGCGAGGCAGTCGCCCTCCTGCCGGGTGACGACCTTCAGGGTGTCCCGCAGCTCGCCGTAGGCCAGGTACGGCTCGTCGCGGCGCAGGTCGAAGTCGACGCCCGAGGCGCGCGCGATGGGCCCGCTCACGCCGTAGGCGTGCACGGCCTCCGGCGTGAGCGCCCCCACGCCCCGCGTGCGCCCACGGAAGATCTCGTTGCCGAGGACCAGGTCGTCGAACCGGTCCATGCGCGAGCGCACGGCGGCGACCGCGGCACGCGCGCGTGCCGTCCAGCCCGCCGGCAGGTCCTCCTTGAGGCCGCCGACGCGGTTGAACATGTAGTGCATACGGCCGCCGGAGACCTCCTCCATGACGTTCTGGAGGACCTCGCGCTCCCGGAACGCGTAGAAGACCGGCGTGATCCCGCCGAGCTCCAGCGGATAGGAGCCCAGGAACATCAGGTGGTTGAGCACCCGGTTCAGCTCCGCGAGCAGCGTGCGCGTCCACACCGCGCGCAGGGGCACCTCCATGCCGAGCATGCGCTCCACGGCGAGGACGACGCCCAGCTCGTTCGAGAACGCCGACAGCCAGTCGTGGCGGTTGGCGAGCATGATGATCTGGCGGTAGTCGCGTGCCTCGAAGAGCTTCTCCGCGCCGCGGTGCATATAGCCGATCACCGGCTCCGCGCGCGTGATGCGCTCACCGTCCAGGACCAGGCGCAGCCTGAGTACGCCGTGCGTGGACGGATGCTGCGGCCCGATGTTGAGCACCATGTCGGTGCTCTCCGCGGCGCCGCCGATACCGACCATGGTCTCCGTCGTAGGAGTCATGGACACAGTCTGTCCTACGTACGCTGGCCGTATGGAAACGGGGAGCCCGCCGAACGCGGGGACGACGGGGGACGAGACCACGGAGCCGGTGTGGCGCGGACTGCCGCCCGGACTGTTGCGGATGCGACGCCTGTTGCTGGTGGTGTGGCTTGGGGTGATCGCCCTGGCTCTGGGGCTGCTGCTCGGCCTGCTCGCCGGCCCGGTGTGGGCCGCGTTCGCCCTGCTGCCGCTCGCGCTCATGGCTTGGGGCTGGGTGCTGCTGGACCGCAACTGGCGCTCGTGGCGGTACGCCGAGCGCGCCGACGACCTCCTGATCAGCCGGGGCGTGCTGTGGCGCGAGGAGACCGTGGTGCCGTACGGGCGCATGCAGCTGGTCGAGGTGACCTCGGGGCCCGTCGAGCGGTACTTCGGGCTGGCCAGCGTGCAGCTGCACACGGCCGCCGCCGCGACCGACGCGACCATCCCGGGCCTCGACCCGGCCGAGGCGGAACGCCTGCGCGACCGGCTCACCGAGCTCGGCGAGGCCCGATCGGCGGGCCTGTGACCACGCCGGGCGTCGAGGACGCCGTGCTCGGGAAGGACCCCGTCACCGAGCGGCGGCTGCACCCCGTCACTCCCCTCAGGCGGGCCTGGGCGCCGGTCGCGGTGCTCATCGGGTGGGCCGTGCACGACCCGGATCAGGCGCAGCGCCAGCTGGCCCGGCTGACGGCGACCACCCTCCTGATAGCGCTCGCCGTGCTCGTGCCGGTCGCCGCCCTGTACGGCTTCCTCAGCTGGTGGTACACGCACTTCGCGGTGACGGACACCGAACTGCGCATACGTACCGGCCTGTTGTTCCGCCGCACCGCGCACATCCGCCTGGAGCGCCTCCAGGCGGTCGACGTCACCCAGCCGCTCCTCGCGCGCGTGGCGGGCGTGGCCAAGCTCAAACTCGATGTCATAGGCACCGACAAGAAGGACGAGCTGGCCTTCCTCGGGGAGCGGGAGGCGCGTGCGCTGCGCGCGGAACTACTCGCGCGCGCCGCCGGGTTCGCGCCCGAGACGGCGCACGAAGTCGGCGAAGCACCGGCGCGCGAACTACTCCGAACGCCCCCACTCCACCTCGCGATCTCCCTCGTGCTGACGGGCGCCACCTGGGGCGCCCTCGCCGCCGCCCTCGTCGTACCGCCCGTGCTGTGGTTCGCCACCCACAGCGTGTGGACCGTCCTGGCGACCGGCGTGCCCCTGCTGGGCGCGGCGGGAGCGAGCAGTGTGGGGCGGTTCGTCGGCGAGTACGACTGGACGGTCGGCGAGTCGCCGGACGGGCTGCGCATCGACCACGGGCTGCTGGACCGTACCCACGAGACCGTGCCGCCCGGGCGGGTGCAGACCGTGCGGATCGTGGAGCCGCTGCTGTGGCGGCGGCGCGGATGGGTGCGGGTGGAGCTGGACGTGGCCGGATCGTCCAACTCGGTACTCGTACCGGTCGCTCCCCGCGAGGTCGCGGAGGCCGTCATCGCGCGCGTGCTTCCCGGGGTGACGGTGCCGTCGGCCGCCGACCTGGCGCGTCCGCCCCGACGGGCCGGACGGTGCGTGCCGGTGTGGTGGCGCGGATACGGACTCGCCGTCACCGACACGGTGTTCGCCGCCCGGCACGGCCTGCTGCGGCGCCGCCTGTCGCTCGTGCCGCACGCGAAGGTGCAGAGCGTACGGCTGGTTCAGGGGCCGTGGGAGCGGCTGTGGCGGGTTGCGGACGTGCACGTGGACACGGGGGCCAACAAGACCGTCACGGCCCGCCTGAGGGACGCTCAGGAGGCGGCGGAGCTGCTGCGGGCGCAGGCGGAACGGTCCCGGACGGGACGGCGCGACGCACTGCCGGACCGGTGGATGGCGTAGACCGGCCGGCGGAACGCGCTAGGAAACCGCGCTCCGCAGCCTCTGCAGGTTGATCTGTTCCGTCTCGTCGTGGGCCGTCAGGTCGATCACCTGGCCCACGCCGCGGGACTCCTCGTCGGCGGGCTTGAACTCCGCCTCGGTCTCGGCCTTGTGGAGGGCGAGGGCCTCCTGGCCGACGACGTCGGCGAGGTCCTCGTTCTGCACGGCCTCCAGGTCGGCGGGCGACGGGTCCTTCTTCGTGCCGAAGAAGTCGAACCCGCCCTCGACCGCCGGGCGCCGCACGGGCGCGGCCGGTACGACGGCCACCGCGGTCGGCTCCACGAAGTGCCCGGACGGCTGCCGGACCGGCTGGGCGGACTGCCCGGACAGGACCGGCAGGTGGGCAGAGGTCGTGGCGGCCGCGCGCTCATGCCCGTCGACCGCCTCGGGCTGCCCCTCCGCCTCGTCCTCCTGCGTCGCGGCCTCCGTGTCGGCGGAGGCGGCCTCGGCGAGGGTGCCGACCTGGGCCGCTCCCGCGGCGGGCTCCGTGGCGACGGCACCGGTCGCGACCGGCTCGGCCGCGACGGCGTCGGAACCGGCCTTCACCCGCACCGACTCGCCCTTGGAGGGGCCGTCACCCTTCGGGGATTCGCCCTTCGAGGGGCCGTCGCCCTGGGGGGAGCCGTCGTCCTCGGGGTCGGTGCCGTCCGCGTCGCCCTCGGCGTCGGCGGTCACCTCGGTGTCAGCGGTGTCCGTGTCATCGGTGTCCGTGACTCCCGCGTCGCTCGCCACATCCGCGTCGTCGTCCCCGTCGTCGCCTCCGTCGTCCGCCGAGGGACCGTCACCGTCCCCGTCGAACTTCTTCAGCGCCGCCTTGGCCCGCAGGAACAGCTTCGAGCCCTCGGGAGAGAAGATCCCGGGCAGCTCCACCTTCTCGTCCTCGTCGGCGCCCTCGGCATCCGCCCGCGCGGCCTCCACCGAGGCAGCCACAGCCCCGGTGCCGGCCCCGGCGGCCGACTCCTGCGGCTCCTCGGGCTCCTGCGCGTCCGCCGAAACCGGCACCAACGCGCGCGTATCGGGCGATCCGGCCTCTATCTCCAGCAGACGGCGGCCTTCCAGGGCGCTCGCGCGCTCGGTCTCCGCGGTCGCGTACCGGCGCAGCAGTGCCGCGTGCTCGTTGCGCAGACCCGCCAGTTCCGCGCGCTTGGCCCGCAGCCGCTGCTCCAGCTTGGCGCGCAGCTCGCGGGACTCCTCGAGGTCGGTCTCCAGCTCGGCGACCCGCTCCTCGTGCCGCCACTCGTCGCTCGCACGCGCGCGCGTGAGGTCGGCCACCTGCTTGCCGGCCTGCGCGTCCCAGCGGCGCATCACGGCCGCGCCGACGACCGCCGTCGCTGCGGCGAAAGCGGCGACGACACGGAGCACGGCCGGGGAGGAGAAGACCCAGGGACCGAAGGCGCAGACGAGGGAGACGCCGGCTATCGCCGACGGCGGCAGCAGCCTGTGCAGAGGTGGGGAATGGCGGTGACGTCCACGTGGCATGGCCAGAAACTTACCGCGCGTAGGCGACCGTTGGCGCCCCGGCCCGTAAAAACACAGCCATAACGAAACGTTCACAGCGCATCAGGAAATGCGGGCCGCCGAATTCCCTCACTCAGCTCAAGATCATTAACGATCGCTCAACCGTCCGCTGAGCCACTGCAGCGTCGCCGGAATCTCACGGCGCCAGGTGTTGAAGTTGTGGCCGCCGCTGTCGAGGATGATCGACGAGATCCTGGTCAGCCCGGTGGCCTGTACACGCTCGATGAACTTCAGGGTGTCCTTGTAGTTGGTTTCCCCGATACGGCTGCTGGTGACGAGGAGCGAAGTGTTCGGCGCGGGCAGGTGCCTGAGGCACCACCAGAGGTCGGCCCGGTCGCGCAGCGCCTGGTCGCCGTGGAAAAGATCGCCGGTGGTGGGGTCGGTAGGCGCCTTGTAGTACGGCGACAGGCCCACGCCGGCCGCGTACGAACCGGGATGGTGCATCGCGAGTTTCAGCGCGCAGTAGCCGCCGGTGGAGTCACCGACGATGCCCCAGCTGCCCGGCCTTTTGCCCACCCTGTAGTGCGCGAGTACGGCGTTCGGCAGATCCTTGGCGAAAAACGTCTCCGTCTGCGGGCCGCCCGGGATGTCCACGCACTCCGTGTCCCGCGGCGGCGCCACCGTGGGCCGCAGCATCACCAGGATCATCGGCTGCATACGGCCGTCCTTTGCGAGGGTCTGCGCGGTGCTCGGATAGTGCAGCTTGTCGACGAGCGCCTGGGCGGTGCCCGGATATCCGGTCAGGACGACGGCGGCGGGGAACGTACGCGTGCGGTACTGCGGCTGGAAGTACTCCGGCGGCAGATACACGTACGCGGGTGTGGCGATGTGGGTCGTACGGCCGACGATGTCGACCTTCTGGACCTCACCGCCGGTCCGCGGTGGGGCGCCGCCCGCGCCACGCACGCGTGCCGTCTCTATGACCTCCAGCGGCCCCCCGCTGCCGCCGAGCGCCGTGTGGTTCACGACCACGCCCTGGTCCTTCTCCTGGCCGAAGAGATCCGCCCAGCTGGCGTAGAACCCGAAGGCCTGGTTGGCGGCGAGGCCCACGGACGCGAACAGGGCCAGCTGGGTGCCGAGCAGCAGACCCACGCGACCACTGACGGCACGCCAGTTCCGTCGCGCCAGACGCGGCCACAGCCACACCGTGCCGACGAACAGCAGCACGGCGAACGCGACTGCCACCATCAGCACTTTGTTGCTCGTAAGACCCATATCCTGCTTCCTGCCTGCGGTTTCCACCCGGCTCCCCCGCGCTTTCGCGAGGGCTTGTCCGGGACTTTCCTCGGCCTTTGAACCGGCTTTGAAGAGGCTCTGGAACCTTCCTCCTCGAGACACCGTCCTAGAGGGCGCAATGTCGCCGGATGCCCGAATCGGCACCGGGTCCAGGTCTCTCGCGGAACAACGGGATGCGATGTCTGTCAGGACAGATGAGGAAATGTCGGGCGGGGTTCCGTCCCGAGCAAGCAACGCTCGGCGCGTACTGCGAGGTCCGCGCCCCGAGGTCGTCCCTGTCCTCGTCGCCAGGGCCTGCTACCTGGTCGGCGTGCTGGATGTCGCCGCGGGAGTCTTCCCGCGCTTCAGGCACAGCCGTATGCACACGATCGCCGAGGTGCTGCCCGGCGCGTTCGGCCCGTTCGCGGCCGCGCTCTCGCTCAGCGCCGGCGTGCTGTTGCTGCTGCTCGCGCACGGCCTGAAGCGGGGCAAGCGGCGCGCGTGGCGAGCCGCTGTCGCACTGCTGCCGGCGGGCGCCGTGGCGCAGTTCGTGTACCGCCACTCGATCATCGGCATGGTGATCTCGCTGGCGCTGCTCGCACCGCTCCTGCGCCACCGCGACCAGTTCAAGTCGCTGCCCGACCCGCGCAGCAGGTGGCGCGCGCTGGCGAACTTCGTCCTCATGGGCGCCGGTTCCCTCGTCCTCGGGTTGATCATCGTCAGCGTCCACCCGAATCGCATGATCGGCGACCCGAGCCTGGCCGATCGCATTACGCACGTGCTCTACGGCCTGTTCGGCTTCGAGGGCCCCGTCGACTACCAGGGCAACACCTCCTGGACCGTCGGCTTCTCCCTGGGCGCCCTGGGGCTGCTCACGGCCGTCACGACGATCTACCTCGCCTTCCGGCCCGAACACCCCGCCGCGCGCCTCACCCCGGACGACGAGGAGCACCTGCGCGCCCTGCTGGAGAAGCACGGCGGACGCGACTCCCTCGGCCACTTCGCGCTGCGCCGCGACAAGGCCGTCGTCTTCTCGCCCAGCGGCAAGGCCGCGGTGACCTACCGCGTGGTGTCCGGTGTGATGCTCGCCAGCGGCGACCCCATCGGCGACGTGGAGGCCTGGCCGGGCGCAATCGAGCGCTTCATGGACGAGGCGAAGGCGCATTCCTGGACGCCCGCCGTGATGGGCTGCTCGGAGACGGGCGGCGAGGTGTGGACCCGCGAGACCGGCCTCGACGCCCTCGAACTGGGCGACGAGGCGGTGGTGGACGTGGCGGATTTCTCCCTGGCCGGGCGCGCGATGCGCAACGTGCGCCAGATGGTCAAGCGCATCGAACGCGCCGGTTACGAAACCCGGGTACGACGTGTACGTGACCTCGGCGAGGCCGAGCTGGAGCGGATCCGGCGGGCCGCCGAGGACTGGCGCGGCACCGACACCGAGCGCGGCTTCTCCATGGCCCTGGGCCGCATCGGCGACCCGTCCGACGGCGACTGCCTGATCGCCACCGCGCACAAGGTGGACGACCAGCCCGGCGAGTTCGGCGACCTGAAGGCGATCCTGCACTTCGTTCCCTGGGGCACCGACGGCGTCTCCCTGGACCTGATGCGCCGCGACCGCTCGGCCGACCCCGGCATGAACGAACTCCTCATCGTGGCCGCCCTCCAGGCGGCCCCCAAGCTCGGCATCACCCGCGTCTCGCTCAACTTCGCGATGTTCCGCTCCGCGCTCGCGCGGGGCGAGAAGATCGGCGCGGGCCCGGTGCTGCGCGCCTGGCGCGGGCTGCTGGTCTTCCTCTCGCGCTGGTTCCAGATCGAGTCCCTGTACAAGTTCAACGCGAAGTTCTGCCCGCGCTGGGAGCCCCGCTTCGTCGTGTACCGCGCCTCCGCGGACCTGCCGCGCATCGGCTTCGCCGCCATGCAGGCGGAGGGCTTCGTCAACCTCGCCCTGCCGCTCCCGCGCTTCCTGCGCCGCCGTCCGTCCCCCCAGCCCGTGTGCACCCACGCCGTCGCGGAGCGCGACGTACGCGCGGCGTGACCGACGGCGCCGGGAACCGGCCCGGGCGCGGCCCCCTCTCCTCCAGCCCGAGGGGCCCGCGCCCGGGCCGTGGCGTATCCCGGCACGGCCCGGGGCCTACGCTGAACGCATGAGCAAGCAGAGCGGACGCGGGCGCGTCGCGGGCCTTCCGGAGTGGGACCGGTGCGCGGTCATGGGAGTCGTGAACGTCACTCCCGATTCCTTCTCCGACGGCGGCCGCTTCTTCGACACCACGGCCGCCGTCAAACACGGTCTGGAGCTGGTCGCGGAGGGCGCCGACCTGGTCGACGTCGGCGGTGAGTCCACCCGCCCGGGCGCCACGCGTGTGGATGAGGCCGAGGAGCTCAAGCGGGTCATCCCCGTCGTCCGCGGTCTCGCCTCCGAGGGAGTCACCGTCTCCGTCGACACCATGCGCGCCTCCGTCGCCGCCCGGTCCCTCGCCGCCGGCGCCGCCCTCGTCAACGACGTCAGCGGCGGCCTCGCCGACCCGGCGATGATCCCGGCGGTGGCCGAGACCGGCGCCCCCTTCGTCGTCATGCACTGGCGCGGCTTCCTGGAGGGCGGCAACGTCAAGGGCGTGTACGACGACGTGGTCGCCGAGGTCGTCGACGAACTGCGCGCACGCGTGGAGGCCGTCCTCGCGGGCGGTATCGCCCCCGACCGCGTCGTCGTCGATCCGGGTCTCGGGTTCTCCAAGGACGCCGAGCACGACCTGGTGCTGCTCGCCCACCTGGACCGGCTGCTCGCCCTCGGCCACCCGCTCCTCGTCGCCGCCTCCCGCAAGCGGTTCCTGGGCCGCGTCCTCGCCGGTCCGCAGAGCGCGCCGCCGCCCGCGCGCGAGCGCGACGCCGCCACGGCCGCCGTCTCCGCGCTCGCGGCGCACGCCGGCGCATGGGCGGTGCGCGTGCACGAGGTGCGCGCGACGCGCGACGCGGTACGGGTCGCGCGCGCCGTGGAAGGGGCGCGCACCGCGACACACGCGCCGGGAGCCCACACCGCGCGCGGAGCGCAAGCCGCAGATCACGCGCCAGGCGCAGTCACTCCGAGCCCGGCGCCCACCTCACATCGCGCTCCCGGCGCGGACACCACCCGCCCGGCGCGCGCGTCACAGTCCACGCCCGGCGCAGAAGGAGCCCGGTGAGCGCCCCGCACACGGACGTCGAGCAGGTGGAAGCCGCCAACACCGCCTTCTACGAGGCCCTGGAGCGCGGCGACTTCGAAGTGCTGTCGTCGCTCTGGCTCACCCCGTCCGACCTGGGCGTCGACGAGGAGTACCACGATCCGGCCGACGTCGGGGTGGTCTCCTGTGTGCACCCCGGCTGGCCGGTGCTGACCGGCCGTGGCGAGGTCCTGCGGTCGTACGCGCTGATCATGGCGAACACCGACTACATCCAGTTCTTCCTCACCGATGTGCATGTGTCGGTGACCGGCGACACCGCGCTCGTCACCTGCACCGAGAACATCCTCAGCGGCGGCCCCGCTCCCGAGGGCGGTGAGGAGCTGGGCCCGCTCGTCGGCCAGCTGGTCGTCGCCACGAACGTGTTCCGGCGCACATCCGACGGCTGGAAGATGTGGTCCCACCACGCCTCCCCCGTTCTGGCCGAAAACGACGAGTCCGAGGACGAGGACACCCCCACCTGACGGGGTAGGCGCCCTGCGAGGACACCCTGCGAGGACACCTGCGGGGGACGCACCGGCACCCGCCGGGACCAATGAGTGGTTGGAATCACCACGGCGCGGGTAGGGGCGGCTACCAACCCATGAGCCGCCGGGTTCCCCAGGGGAAACACGCGATGAACCCTCCTGGCCCCGGCACGGGCCCGTGCCCCCGTGGCCCGGCCCTGTCAGTGCTCGCGGGTAGATTCGTTCGAGGCCGGGGTGCCGCCCGCACACGGTACGTACCGGCCGCTACCGACGATTGCAGGAGTGATTCGCGTGGATCGTGTCGCGCTGCGCGGCCTCAAGGCCCGCGGGCACCACGGGGTGTTCCCCAAGGAGCGCGAGGAGGGGCAGACCTTCATCGTGGACCTCGTCCTCGGGCTCGACACCCGGCCGGCCGCGGACGACGACGACCTGGCGAAGACCGTGCACTACGGCATCGTGGCGGAGGAGGTCGTGGCCGTCGTCCAGGGCGAGCCCGTCAACCTCATCGAGACGCTCGCCGAGCGCATCGCCCAGGCCTGTCTCAAGCACGACATGGTCCAGGAGGTCGAGGTCCGCGTCCACAAGCCGGACGCACCGATCACGGTCCCCTTCGACGACGTGACCGTCACCATCACCCGGAGCCGAGTATGACCGCGTCCTTCACCGAGGGTCACAGCGACCCGACCGTTCAGCCGGTACCCGCCTCCGTGGTGCAGCAGGTGGACGCCGCCGACACCACCCTGCACAACCCGAAACGCGCCGTGATCTCCCTCGGCGCGAACCTCGGCAACCGCCTGGAGACCCTCCAGGGCGCCATCGACGCCCTGGAGGACACCCCGGGCGTCCGGGTCAAGGCCGTGTCGCCGGTGTACGAGACGGAGCCGTGGGGCGTCGATCCCGGCAGCCAGCCCTCGTACTTCAACGCGGTCGTGCTCCTGAAGACCACCCTCCCGCCGTCCTCGCTGCTGGAGCGGGCGCACGCCGTCGAGGAGGCTTTCCACCGCGTACGGGACGAGCGCTGGGGCGCCCGCACCCTGGACGTGGACATCGTGGCCTACGACGGTGTCCTCTCCGACGACCCGCAGCTCACCCTCCCCCACCCGCGCGCCCATGAGCGTGCCTTCGTCCTGGTGCCCTGGCACGACGTCGACCCGGAGGCCCAGCTGCCCGGCCTCGGTCCGGTCGCCGACCTGATCGACTCCGTCACCCGCCATGGCGTGGAGGCGCGCAAGGACCTGGAACTCCACCTGCCGGAGTAGTCGTTAAGGTCAGGACGACAGACGTCGGATCGGTCACCGCTCGCGGGTGGTGACCGACCACGGTCCGCGGGAGGAGCCCGCGACCCGGGGGAGTTGAAGGGACACCGTGAGAGAGCTGCGCATCAGGGTGCTGGCCGGAGTCTTCGTCGTGGCCGGCGTCCTGTCCTGGGCGGGCGCCCGCCTCTGGAACTCGATCGGGACCCTCCCCAGCGTCCCCCTGGCCGCCCCCATCGTCCTCGCCCTGATCGCCGTGGTCCTCACGGCCACGGCGCTCTCGATCCGTGCCCGTCTCAAGGCCCAGCGCGAGCGCCGCCCCGAGGCCAAGGGCGTCGATCCCCTGATGGCGGCCCGCGCGGTCGTCTTCGGTCAGGCCAGCGCCCTGGTGGCCGCCCTGGTCGCCGGCATGTACGGCGGCACCGGCGCCTTCCTCCTGGAGCAACTGGACATCCCCGCCCGCCGCGACCAGGCCATCTACGCCGGCTTCTCGGTCGTCGCGGGCATCGCGGTGATAGCGGCGGCCATCTTCCTGGAGCGCGTCTGCAAGCTCCCGGAGGACGACGAGCACAACAACGGGGCGGCCTCGGCGGCGTAGGGCCGTCAGCGCGCCATGATGAGGCTCATCGCCTCGTTGCGGGTGGCGGGGTCGCGCAGCTGGCCGCGGACCGCCGACGTGATGGTCTTCGCCCCCGGCTTGCGGACACCTCTCATCGACATGCACATGTGCTCGCACTCGACGACGACGATCACGCCACGCGGCTCCAGTATCTCCATCAGGGAGTCGGCGATCTGCGTGGTGAGTCGTTCCTGCACCTGTGGACGCCGGGCATAGACATCGACGAGCCGGGCCAGCTTCGAGAGCCCCGTGATCTTGCCGTCGGCGGACGGGATGTATCCGACATGGGCCACTCCGACAAAGGGCACGAGGTGATGTTCGCAGGAACTGAGCACCTCGATGTCCTTCACCAGCACCATCTCGTCGTGGCCCAGGTCGAAGGTCGTCGTCAGCACGTCCTCGGGCCGCTGCCACAGACCCGCGAAGATCTCCTTGTACGCCCGCGCCACCCGCGCCGGCGTCTCCTTGAGGCCCTCCCGGTCGGGGTCCTCGCCGACCGCGATCAGCAGTTCGCGGATGGCGTTCTCGGCTCGCTTCTCGTCGAACTCGCCGATCTCGCCCTCGCTGTCCAGCGTCACAGGGTCGGTCATCTCGTGCCTCGTTCCTCTGATGTCACCTACCGGCAGCCACAAATGCCGCGCCCCCCAGGCTAAAACCTGGGGGGCGCATGCATCCATTCCGGTCTCGATGGCCGGAATTGACCTCAGCTCTCGGGACGCTCCTCCGGAGCCGACTCGGTCACCGGGGCATGCTCCGTCGCCGTCGACTTGGCGGTGGAGATCGCCGGGGTGGCACCGTTGGCGCCGTTCGTCAGTGCGAGCTCCTTCGGGGAGAGCACCGGCGGACGGGTGGACGGGGTACGGCGCGAGGAGCCGGTCCAGGCGGGCCGGGGCGGACGCTTGACGATCGGGGCGAAGATCTCGGCGATCTCCTCCTTGCCCAGCGTCTCCCGCTCCAGCAGCTGCAGGACGAGGTTGTCGAGGACGTCGCGGTTCTCGACCAGGATCTCCCAGGCCTCGTTGTGCGCGTTCTCGATCAGCTTCTTGACTTCCTCGTCCACCAGCGCGGCGACCTCTTCCGAGTAGTCGCGCTGGTGAGACATCTCACGCCCGAGGAACGGCTCGGTGTTGTCGCCACCGAACTTGATGGCTCCCAGCCGCTCGGTCATGCCGTACTGGGTGACCATCGCGCGGGCCGTGGCGGTGGCCTTCTCGATGTCGTTCGCGGCGCCCGTGGTCGGGTCGTGGAAGACCAGTTCCTCGGCCGCGCGACCGCCCAGCATGTAGGCGAGCTGGTCGAGCATCTCGTTGCGGGTGGTCGAGTACTTGTCCTCGTCCGGGAGCACCATCGTGTAACCGAGGGCACGACCGCGCGAGAGAATCGTGATCTTGTGGACCGGGTCGGAGTTCGGGGAAGCCGCCGCGACCAGGGCGTGTCCGCCCTCGTGGTACGCGGTGATCTTCTTCT
The DNA here is from genome assembly GCF_040605395.1 of Streptomyces sp. NPDC005648. NCBI lineage: Bacteria > Bacillati > Actinomycetota > Actinomycetes > Kitasatosporales > Streptomycetaceae > Streptomyces > Streptomyces sp. NPDC005648. The sequence continues at coordinate 63,644 of NZ_JBEXCS010000038.1, forward strand.
CCTTGTCCGACATGATCCGGGTCCGCTTCTGCGGGCCCGCGACCACACGGTCGATCGCCTCGTCCAGCATGGAGTTGTCGATCAGCTTGCGGTCGCTGCGGGCCGTGAGCAGGGCGGCCTCGTTGAGCACGTTGCTCAGGTCGGCGCCGGTGAAGCCCGGGGTGCGCCGCGCGACGGCCGCGAGGTCGACGTCCGGGGCGACCGGCTTGCCCTTCTGGTGGACCTTGAGGATCTCCAGACGGCCCTGCAGGTCCGGCGGGTCGACCGCGATCTGGCGGTCGAAGCGGCCGGGGCGCAGCAGCGCCGGGTCGAGGATGTCCGGACGGTTGGTGGCTGCGATGAGGATCACACCACCCTTGACGTCGAAACCGTCCATCTCGACGAGCAGCTGGTTCAGCGTCTGCTCGCGCTCGTCGTGACCGCCGCCGAGGCCGGCGCCGCGGTGGCGGCCGACCGCGTCGATCTCGTCGACGAAGACGATCGCCGGGGCGTTCGCCTTGGCCTGCTCGAAGAGGTCACGGACCCGGGAGGCACCGACACCGACGAACATCTCGACGAAGTCGGAACCCGAGATCGAGTAGAAGGGGACTCCGGCCTCGCCGGCGACGGCACGCGCGAGCAGCGTCTTGCCGGTACCGGGGCGGCCGTAGAGGAGTACGCCCTTGGGGATCTTGGCGCCGACGGCCTGGAACTTCGCCGGCTCCTGGAGGAACTCCTTGATCTCGTGGAGCTCCTCGACGGCCTCGTCGCAGCCCGCGACGTCGGAGAAGGTCGTCTTGGGGGTGTCCTTGGTGATGAGCTTGGCCTTGGACTTCCCGAAGTTCATGACCCGGGAGCCGCCGCCCTGCATCTGGTTCATCAGGAACAGGAAGACGACCACGATCAGGACGAAGGGGAGCAGGGAGAGCAGGATGCCGAGGAACGGGTTCTGCTTGGACGGCGAAACGGTGTAGCCGTCCGGGATCTGCTTGTCCTGGTACTTGGTCTGCAGCGTGTTGGCGAGAGTCACGCCCTGGTCGCCGATGTAGCTCGCCTGGATCTTCGAGCTGCCCTCGACCTTTACGCCGTCCTTGAGCTGGACCTTGATGGTCTGCTCGTCACCGGTGGTCAGTTTGGCCTGTTCGACCTTGTTGTCATTGATCGCCGCCACGACCTGGCCGGTGTCCACCGTCTTGTAGCCGCCGGACGAGCCGACGACCTGCATCAACACGACCACGGCAAGGACGGCCAGCACGATCCACATGACCGGCCCACGGAAGTATCGCTTCACGTCCATCCATACGGAGCGGTGTCGCCCCGTCCCTCCTGCCATAGTGAGTTTGATAAGACAGTTCTTCTGACGGTACCCCAGCTTTGTTGCCCGAAGTCGCACGAAGCGGCTCGGACGGCTGTCGGATGCGTCTCTGCTAGCTCCAACGGCGTGAAACCCGCCGGGGTTCCCGATCGTCCTACAAAGAAGGCTCGCTTGGCCCCAAGGGCGTCTCAGCCGCCGTAGACATGGGGCGCGAGCGTACCGACGAACGGGAGGTTGCGGTACTTCTCGGCGTAGTCGAGGCCGTAGCCCACCACGAACTCGTTCGGGATGTCGAAGCCGACCCATTCGACGTCGATGGCGACCTTGGCGGCGTCGGGCTTGCGCAGCAGGGTGCAGATCCTCAGGGACTCGGGCTCGCGCGAGCCGAGGTTGTTGATCAGCCAGGACAGGGTCAGACCCGAGTCGATGATGTCCTCGACGATCAGGACGTGCTTGCCCTTGATGTCGGTGTCGAGGTCCTTGAGGATCCGCACCACACCGGAGGACTGGGTGCCCGCGCCGTACGACGACACGGCCATCCAGTCCATGGTGACGGGGGTGGACAGCGCCCGCGCGAGGTCGGCCATGACCATCACCGCGCCCTTGAGGACGCCGACGATGAGCAGGTCCTTGCCCGCGTACTCCGCGTCGATCTTCGCGGCCAGGTCCACCAGCTTCGCGTCGATCTCTTCCTTGGTGATGAGCACCTCTTTGAGGTCGGCACCCATGTCTTTCGCGTCCACCCGCATCACTTTCGGTCGTCCCGCCATTACGGCCGCCGGCTGCCCGGCACCGCCCCGCAGGGGGTTCTGGGTCCGCTCCCGCAGGGGCCGGTTTCAGCCTTGCCGAATCACCAGTCTGCCACCCTGGCGCTGGGCGACGACTTTGCCCGGGAGATTGATGGCTCCCTGGCCGCGCCAGCCGGTGATCAGCCGGTCGACTTCCTCGATGTGGCGGGCGAACAGCGACCCGGCGGGCGCCCCCGCCTCGATGGCGGCGCGGCGCAGGATGCGACGGCGGACGGCGGGCGGCAGGGCGTAGAGCTTGGCGCACTCCAGGAGGCCCTCGGTGTCGCGCACGGAGGCCGCGGCCTGCCGGGCCCAGGCGTCGAGGGCGTCGGCGTCGTCGCGGGAGAGCTGGGCGGTGCGGGCGAGGGCTTCGACCACGCCCTTGCCGAGCGCCTTCTCCAGGGCGGGCAGGCCCTCGTGGCGCAGCCGGGAACGGGTGTAGGCGGGGTCGGCGTTGTGCGGATCGTCCCAGACGGGCAGGGACTGGACCATGCAGGCCTTGCGGGCGGTCTGCCGGTCGAGCTGGAGGAAGGGGCGGCGGTAACGGCCGTCGGCCCCCGAGACCGCGGCCATTCCGGACAGGGAGCGGATGCCGGAGCCGCGGGCGAGGCCGAGCAGGACGGTTTCGGCCTGGTCGTCGCGGGTGTGGCCGAGGAGGATCGCGGTGGCGCCGTGGCGGGCGGCCGCGGCGTCCAGGGCGGCGTAGCGGGCGTCGCGGGCGGCCGCCTCGGGTCCGCCCTCGCGGCCGACGGTGACGGCGACGGAGTCGACGGGGTCGAGGCCGAGTTCGCGCATCCGCAGGGCGACCTCTTCGGCGCGCAGGTCGGAGCCGGGCTGCAGACCGTGGTCGACGGTGATGCCGCCGGCCCGGACGCCGAGCCGGGGGGCCTCGAACGCGAGTGCGGAGGCGAGGGCCATGGAGTCGGCGCCGCCGGAGCACGCCACGAGCACGAGCGGGGCGGGCCGGTGCTCGTGGGGGGTGCCGCCGGAGTGCGGGGCGTCGCCGGAGTGCGAGGTGCCGCCGGAGTGCGGGGCGTCGCCCGGCTTCGAGGCGTCGACCGGGGCGGTGGCCGCTCCGGTCGTGGGGTCGTGCGCGGGCGTACGGCTGCCGGGCGTCGTAGGAGCGTCGGCGGCGGTGTCGCGGTAGGCGGCCGCTCGGCCGGCTTCGTTGAGGATGTCGTGGAGGGCGCGGCGGACCGCCAGGCGTATCGCCGCGACCGCAGGATGGGGACCCATGTCCGGTTCCCTTCATGAAGTTTTCGGGGGGTGAGCCCGAGGCCGGTCACTCAGAGTGTGTAGATGGTGACAGAACCGGGGCGTTCCCCGAGCATCGCACGCCCACCCATGGCTCACGGTCCCTCGGACGGGTGATTGAAGGGGCGTTTGCCTGCCGTCGGCCGGATTCGGTTCACGACCTTCCCACGGCGTTCACGACTCGCTCTTGCGGTGCACCCGCGCGACCCAGTCCGCCGGTTTGGCGATCTCCGACTTGGTGGGGAGGGTGTTGGGAGAGGTCCACACCCGGTTGAAGCCGTCCATGCCGACCTGGTCGACGACGGCCCGTACGAACCGCTCGCCGTCGCGGTACTGCCTCAGCTTGGCGTCCAGGCCCAGCAGCCGGCGCAGGGCCATGTCCAGCCGTGAGGCACCCTTCGCGCGGCGCTGCTGGAACTTCTCCCGGATCTCGGAGACGGACGGCACGACGGACGGACCGACGCCGTCCATCACGAAGTCGGCATGGCCCTCGAGGAGGGACATGACGGCGGTGAGCCGCCCGAGGATCTCGCGCTGGGCCGGAGTCTGCACGATTTCGACGAAGGACCGCCCGCCGTCGTCCTCCTCGCCCTCGGGCCGCCCGCCGGCAAGCGACTGCGCGGCCTCGCGGATGCGCTCCAGGACGGTCATGGGGTCGACATCGGTCTCCCCCAAGAACGACTGGATTTCGCCCTCCAGGTGGTCACGCAGCCAGGGAACCGCGCTGAACTGCGTGCGGTGCGTCTCCTCGTGGAGGCACACCCAGAGCCGGAAGTCGTGGGGCTGCACGTCGAGTTCGCGCTCCACGTGCACGATGTTGGGCGCCACGAGGAGCAGCCGGCCGCCGCCGTTCTGGCCGGCCGGCAGATCGCGGGTCGCGGGGGCGAAGGTCTCGTACTGGCCGAGCACCCGGGAGGCGAGGAAGGACAGCAGCATGCCCAGCTCCACGCCGGTGACCTTGCCGCCGACCGCGCCGAGGACGGCGCCGCCGGGGGTGCTGCCGCGCCGCTCCTGCATCTTGTCGAGGAGGGGCTTGAGGATCTCCCGGAAGCCGGCGACGTTCGCCCGGACCCAGCCCGGGCGGTCGACGACCAGGATCGGGGTGTCGTGGATCTCCTCGGTCCCCATACGAGTGAAGCCCCGGACGTGTTCCTCCGAGGCCTTGGCATGTCGGCGCAGTTCCGCGACGACCTCACGGGCCTCGTCGCGGCTCACGTCCGGGCCCGGCCGCACCAGCCGGGTCGCGGTCGCCACCGCGAGATTCCAGTCGACCATCTGAGAAGAAGCAGCACCACCGATGCTCGTCATGCGTCAACCGTACGTGAGCGTTCGCACTTGGGGCAGGCCGCGCGGGGTGGGTGGGGTGCGCGGGGCGGTTGTCAACGGCAGCCGCAGGCCGCCAGCGCCGTCGCCGTCCGGTCGAGCGCCGACTGGGCCGCCATGGGGCTGCTCGTCTCGGACGCCAGGAACGCGAAGGCGAGCAGCCGCCCGTCCTGGTCCACGACCGTCCCGGCCAGGGTGTTGACGCCCGTGAGAGTGCCCGTCTTCGCGCGTACGACGCCTGCCGCGCCGTCGGTGTAACGGCTGGTCAGCGTGCCGGTGAAGCCCGCCACCGGAAGGCCGGTCAGGACCGGGCGGAGTTCGGGGTGGGCCGGGTCGCCCGCCTTCACCAGCAGGGCGGTGAGCAGGTCGGCGGTGAGCCGGTCGTCGCGGTTCAGCCCGCTGCCGTCGTTGAACCGGGCCCCCTTGAGAGGCAGTTGGAGTTTCGCCAGCTGCTTGTCGATCGCGGCGGCACCGCCGTCGAAACTCGCCCGCTCCCCCGTCGCCAGGGCCGTCTGTCGGGCCAGGGCCTCGGCGATGTCGTTGTCGGAGTTGGTCAGCATCCGCTCGACCAGGGCCGACAGCGGGGGTGAGGAGACCGAGGCCAGGGCCGTGGCGCGGGCGGTCGCCCTGGAGGGGCCCGGCGAGGTGGTCCTGATGCCGTGGCCGGCCAGGAAGCCGGCGAACTCGCGGGCCGCGTCCGCCGCCGGGTCCGTCTCGCGGGTGGCCGTGCCGCTCATGGAGTCGTCGGTACGGCCCTCGTCGGCCATCAGTGCGCTGACGGGCGCGAGGTTGTCGTTGACGCCGATGGGGTGCAGCGCGGGGCCGGTGTACAGGGTGGTGTCGTAGGAGAGCGTGACCTTGGCGATGCCGCGCTTCTTCAGGGCGGCCGCCGTGCTGTCGGCCAGGTCGCGCAGGCTCGCCCAGCCGTCGGACTCCTTGTGCGCGGTGAGGGTCGGGTCGCCGCCGCCGACCAGGACGAGTTCCCCGGTGTCGGGTTCCAGTTCGGTGCGGGTGGTGAGGCGGTGGTCGGCGCCCATGGCGGAGAGGGCGGCGACGGCGGTGGCGATCTTCGTCGTGGAGGCGGGGGTGAGGGCGTCGTCGGCCCCGGTGCCGTAGAGACGCTTTCCGGTGGCCATGTCGACGACCGCCGCCGTGTGGTGGGTGCCGAGCGCCGCCTCGCCCAGGAGGGGGCCGAGGACGTCGGCCAGGGCCGGGCCGGTGGAGGCCGACTTCACGGTGTTGGCGGAGCCTCCGAGACCGACCAGGACGGACGCGGCGCTCGGGGCCGGCCTGGGCGCCCCCGCGGTCGTGTCGGACGACCCGTCGGACGATCCGGACGTATCGGTATTACGGCCGTGATCTGCGCCACCCGTGCCTTCCAGGGCGACCGCGCGGTCCGCCTCGGCCGTACGCTGACCGGAGGAGTCCCAGGGGCCGGCGGCGGTCACCACGGTGACGGCCAGCGCCACTCCGGCGGTGGCGGCGCCCGCGGTGTACTGCCAGGTCCGGACGGTCTTCGGCCCGGTGATCCGTACCCGCGCGAGGTGCGGTCCCACGGCGGCCGCAGCCTGTTCGAGACGCGGTCGCGTGGCGTTCGCCGCTCGTTCGAGCCGGGGGCGCACCGCGTTCGCGGCTCGTTCGAGATGCGGGCGTACGGTCCCGGCGGCCCGTGCCAGACGTGGTCGTACGGCGTTCGCGGCCCGCACCACATGCGGTCTCGCGGCACGCCAAGGCCTCAGTTCAGGCACGACCACCAGCCCCTTTCGCGATCACACACGTGCGTGAGGGACACTTAACCACCAGAACTATGTGCTGATCATGGAGGAGCCACCGGTGGAGTTCGACGTCACGATCGAGATCCCGAAGGGTTCGCGGAACAAGTACGAGGTGGACCACGAGACCGGTCGGATCCGCCTGGACCGTCGACTCTTCACCTCGACCGCCTACCCGACCGACTACGGCTTCGTCGAGAACACCCTCGGCGAGGACGGCGACCCGCTGGACGCGTTGGTCATCCTGGACGAGCCGACCTTCCCGGGCTGCCTGATCAAGTGCCGTGCGATCGGCATGTTCCGGATGACGGACGAGGCCGGTGGCGACGACAAGCTGCTGTGCGTGCCGGCGACGGACCCGCGGGTGGAGCACCTGCGTGACATCCACCACGTCTCGGAGTTCGACCGCCTGGAGATCCAGCACTTCTTCGAGGTCTACAAGGACCTGGAGCCCGGCAAGTCCGTCGAGGGCGCCAACTGGGTGGGCCGGGTCGACGCCGAGGTCGAGATCGAGCGGTCGTACAAGCGCTTCAAGGAGTCCGGCGGCCACTGAGCCCCAGGAGTCTTCCCGGGCCGCACGCCTACCGCGTGCGGCCCGTTCGCGTATCTGTGCGCATACTGGCGTAGCCGCACGCGTCGTACAGGGAGCGTTACTCAAGTGACGGAGGCGGAGGACCGCAAGCCGCAGTCGGACGAGGCCAGGAGCACGTTCGATCCCGAGATCACCTCGGAGTTCGCCCTTCCCGCGGGGTTCGCGGCCCCCAGGGTCGTCGTCGAGCCGGAGACCACCTCCGAGTTCGCCGTCCCGCGCGGGCTGGACGTCCCGCAGCCGCCGAGCGCCGAACCCGAGGGGTCGGCGTTCAGCACACCGAGCACGTACGAGGCCAGACAGGCCCCCGTCGCCTTCACGCCGGCGACCGGCATACCGGCCGTCAGCCTCACCAAGGACGTGCCCTGGCAGGACCGGATGCGCACGATGCTGCGCATGCCGGTGGCCGAACGGCCCGCGCCGGAGCCGGGGCCCAAGGCGGAGGAGGGCGGCCCGGCCGTCCCGCGCGTGCTCGACCTGACGCTGCGCATCGGGGAGTTGCTGCTGGCGGGCGGCGAGGGCGCGGAGGACGTGGAGGCCGCGATGTTCGCGGTGTGCCGCTCCTACGGCCTCGACCGCTGCGAGCCGAACGTCACCTTCACGCTGCTGTCGATCTCGTACCAGCCGTCGCTGGTCGACGACCCGGTGACGGCCTCCAGGACGGTGCGCCGCCGGGCCACCGACTACACACGTCTGGCGGCCGTGTACCGGCTGGTGGACGACCTCAGCGACCCGGAGAGCCATATCTCCCTGGAGGAGGCGTACCGGCGTCTCGCGGAGATCCGCCGCAACCGGCACCCGTACCCCACCTGGGTCCTGACGGGCGCCGGCGGGCTGCTCGCGGGCGCCGCCTCCGTGCTCGTCGGCGGTGATGTGATCGTCTTCTTCGCGGCCATGCTGGGCGCGATGCTCGGCGACCGCCTGGCGTGGCTGTGCGCGGGGCGCGGGCTGCCGGAGTTCTACCAGTTCACGGTCGCCGCGATGCCACCGGCGGCCATAGGGATCGCCCTGTCGGTCGCCCATGTCGATGTGAAGGCCTCCGCCGTCATCACCGGTGGCCTCTTCGCCCTGCTGCCGGGGCGGGCGCTGGTGGCGGGCGTGCAGGACGGGCTGACCGGGTTCTACATCACGGCGTCGGCGCGGCTGCTGGAGGTCGTCTACCTGTTCGTCGGGATCGTCACGGGTGTGCTGGTCGTCCTGTACTTCGGGGTGAACCTCGGCGCCAGGCTGAATCCCGACGCGGCCGTCACCATCGCCGAGCGGCCGTGGTGGCAGATCGGCGCGTCGATGCTCCTGTCGCTGACCTTCGCGGTCCTGCTGCAACAGGAGCGCTCGACCGTGCTGTGGGTGACGCTCAACGGCGGCGTGGCGTGGTGTGTCTACGGCGCCCTGCGCTACCCCGGCGAATTGTCGCCGGTCGCCTCCACGGCGGTGGCGGCCGGGCTGGTGGGGCTGTTCGGGCAGCTGCTGTCCCGGTACCGGTTCGCGTCCGCGCTGCCGTACACGACGGCGGCGATCGGGCCGCTGCTGCCGGGTTCCTCGACGTACTTCGGTCTGCTGGCGATCGCGCAGAACGATGTCGACAAGGGGCTGGTGTCGCTGGCCACGGCGGCGTCCCTCGCCATGGCGATCGCGATCGGGGTCAATCTCGGTTCGGAGATCTCGCGGCTGTTCCTGCGGGTCCCCGGGGCGGCCGGCGCGGCGGGACGCAGGGCCGCGAAACGAACCCGGGGCTTCTAGTAACCCTGGTTCTGGTTCTGGTTCTGGTTGTACGGGTACTGCTGGTCCTGCCTGCCGCCGTACTGCGGCTGCCCGTACTGCTGTCCGTACTCCTGCTGCGGGTACTGGGGCTGCCCGTACTGCTGGTTCGGGTCGTAGGGCTGCTGGTACTGCTGCGGGTAGGGCTGGTCCGCGGACGGGATGCGGCGGAGCTGGGTCGTCGAGTCGTCCATGAGGGGGAACGGCTGGGTGTCCTGCTGGAGCGGCGCCGGGGCCTCGGGCCCGGCCTTCTTGTTCTTCGAGCGGGCCCTCAGGAACTCGATGATGATCGGGATCACCGAGACGAAGACGATCAGGATCAGGATCAGCTCGATGTTCTTGTTCACGAAGTCGATCTTGCCGAGCCAGGAGCCGAGCAGGGTGACGCCCGCGCCCCAGAGCACGCCGCCGACGATGTTGAACGTCACGAACGAGCGGTACTTCATGCCGCTGACACCGGCGATGATCGGCGTGAAGGTGCGCACCACGGGCACGAAGCGGGCCAGGACCAGGGACTTGGGGCCGTACTTCTCGAAGAACTCGTGGGCCTTGACCACGTTCTCCTGCTTGAAGAGGCGGGAGTCCGGGCGCTTGAAGAGCGACGGCCCGACCTTCTTGCCGAACATGTAGCCCGCCTGGTCGCCGAGGACCGCGGCGAGGCAGATCAGGCCGATCGCCCCCCACAGGGGGAAGTCCAGCTGGTTCGACGTGATCAGCAGACCGGTGGTGAACAGCAGGGAGTCGCCCGGCAGGAAGAACCCGATGAGCAGGCCCGACTCCGCGAAGACGACGAGAAGCAGGCCCCAGATGCCGAACGTGTCCAGAAGCTTGTTCGGGTCCAGCCAGCTCGGGCCGAGGGCGATCGTCATCACGGTTCCGGGCTCCTGAGGGGTGGGGAAGGGACTGCCTGCGCCGTTGTGCGGGCGCTCAAAGCTATCAACGCAATGTGTCCGCCCCAGGTTCCACCGGTGTCTCCAGGATGCACTGTGGGCCGCCTGGGACAAAGCTGTGGGGTTATGGGCATCGATGAATACGGCGGCGGCCAGGGGCCCCAGCCGGACGTACTGGTCGTCACCACGAACGACATCCCCGGATTCCGCGTCCAGGAGGTGCTGGGCGAGGTGTTCGGGCTCACCGTCCGCTCCCGGCACCTCGGCAGCCAGATCGGCGCGGGACTGAAGTCGATGATCGGCGGTGAGCTCAAGGGGCTCACCAAGACGCTCGTGCAGACCAGGAACCAGGCCATGGAGCGGCTCGTCGAGCAGGCACGCGCGCGTGGCGCGAACGCCGTGCTGATGTTCCGGTTCGACGTGAGCGAGGCGGCCGACGTGGGGACCGAGGTGTGCGCCTACGGGACGGCCGTGGTCGTGGCCCGGGAGTGATCCCCCGGGCCGGGGTCACGCGGTGTGCCGGGAGGCGTTCGCCGTGATGGCGTCCCTGAGGTGCTCGGCCAGCCCCGGGTGCATGGAGTCGTAGAACGCCTTGAAGCGCTCGTCGGAGACGTACATGCCGGCGAGGGACACATGCATGGCGTACGGGCACTCGTAGAACCATCTGTCGATGTGCAGGCGGTGTTCCTCGGCCAGGTCCATCGCCGCCTCGTCGGCCGGTGGCGCGCCGGCGGCCACCAGGGCGGCGTAACGCCCGCTCCAGTCGTCCACCTCGGCCTGCATGCGTTTCCAGTCCGCCTTGGTGTAGCGGGCGGCCCGGCGCTGCGACTCGGCGTAGGCCTCCGTGCCGCCCCAGCGCGCTTCCGCCTCCTCGGCGTACTGCTCGGGGTCCTTGTCGCCGAAGACCTCGAACCGCTCCTCGGGGGTGAGGTTGATGCCCATCCTGCGTGCCTCCATGGCGTGTTCCACGGCCTCGGCCATCTTCTGCAGCTTCTCGATCCGGGCGGTCAGCAGCTCGTGCTGGCGGCGCAGATGCGCGCGCGGGTCTGCTTTTCCGGTGGCCTGATCGTCCAGCAGGGCCGCGACCTCGTCGAGCGGGAAGCCGAGCTCCCGGTAGAACAGGATCTGCTGCAGCCGGTCGAGGTCGGCCTCGCCGTAGCGCCGGTGGCCCGCGTGGCTGCGCCCGCTCGGGACGAGCAGACCGATGGCGTCGTAGTGGTGCAGCGTGCGCACGGTGACGCCGGCGAAGTCCGCGACCTGTCCTACGGAGTAGCTCACTGCTTCCGCTCCCTTCTGGGTACGCGCTCCACCATGGATCCTCACGTCGCGTGAGGTGCAAGCCGGGGTCCGCGAGGTCCCGCTCCGGATGTCGAGTCCCTTTTGTCCATTTATGGTGATCGCGTGGCTCACGACACCGCACCGCAGGCGCCCGCTGCTCATGCGGCTCCCGCGCGCCTGTTGCTGCCGTTGGTCCTGCCCGCGGTGATCGTGGGCGTACTGGCGAGCCTGCTGTTCCTCGGGGTGAGCGCGGTCGCGGAATCCCTGCAGCACGTGCTGTGGGAGAACCTGCCGGACGCGCTGGGCGTCGGGCGGTACTCCGTCCTGTGGATGCTGGTCATGCTCACCGCGACCGGGGTGGCGGTCGGACTCGTGGTGTGGAAGGCGCCGGGGCACGCGGGCCCCGATCCGGCCACTCTCGGGCTCCAGGCGTCCCCCATGCCGCCCGTCGTGCTCCCGGGACTGCTGCTGGCGACCGTGCTGATGCTGGCCGGAGGGCCGAGCCTGGGCCCGGAGAACCCGATCATCGCGGTGAACGTGGGACTCGTCTACTGGCTGGGCAAGCGGCTGATCCCCCGGATGCCGGACGGCATCTGGACGGCGCTGGCGGAGGCCGCGACGATCGGCGCGCTGTTCGGGACGCCGGTCGCGGCGGCGCTGGTGATCTCCGAGGCGCTGGCCGGGCGGCAGGTGCGCGGGCTGCTGTGGGACAACGTGTTCGCGCCGCTGGTGGCGGCCGGCGCCGGCGCCATGACGGCCACCCTGGTGGCGCATCCGACCCTCGACCTGGACCTGCCCCAGCTCGGCCGGCACCCCGGCTGGGGAGATCTGCTCGCCGCGCTCGTGGTCGCCTCGCTGGCCGCCGTCCTCGGTATGTGCGCGGTGTACGCCTTCCCGTACGTGCACGGCGCCTTCAAACGCCTTCGGCACCCCATGGTGGCGCTTCCGGTCGGCGGGCTCGTGCTCGGACTGCTGGGAGCCCTGGGCGGAAGCCTCACGCTCTTCAAGGGGCTGGACCAGATCTCGGAGCTGGCGAAGCATCCCGACGGCTGGTCGGCGGGCGAGTTCATGAAGATGGCGGTGGTGAAGCTCGTGGCGCTGCTGGTCGCCGCCGGCTGCGGCTTCCGCGGCGGGCGGATCTTCCCCGCGGTCTTCGTGGGCGGCGCGTTCGGGCTGTGCGCGCACGCCCTGGTGTCCGGTGTCGATCCGGCGGTCGGTGTCTCCGCGGGCGTCCTCGGCATGCTCCTCGCCACCACACGCCATGGCTGGATCAGCCTCTTCACGGCCGCCGTGCTGGTGGCCTCGCCCGCCATCCTCGCCCTGCTGTGCCTGGCCTCGCTGCCCGCCTGGCTGCTGGTGACCGGCCGGCCCCAGATGCAGTTGCGCGACGACGGAACTCCGGTCCGCTGACAACCGTTCCCCAGAAGACACGAGGGAGATCGTCCATGCCGCTCCACAAAGGTCCCGACAAGTCCGACGAGCGCCTGCTGTCCGTCAACCCCTTCTACGGCGAGGCGAATCCGCTCGGCGACATGATCGAGGCCCCGCCCAAACACCGGCTGCCGGACAATCCCATGGCGCCGATGACGGCGTATCAGCTGGTCCACGACGAGCTGATGCTGGACGGCAACTCCCGGCTTAACCTGGCCACTTTCGTCACCACCTGGATGGAGCCGCAGGCCGGTGTCCTGATGGCGGAGTGCCGCGACAAGAACATGATCGACAAGGACGAGTACCCGCGCACCGCCGAGCTGGAGCGGCGCTGTGTGGCGATGCTCGCCGACCTGTGGCACGCGCCGGACCCCTCGGCCGCGGTGGGCTGTTCGACGACCGGCTCCAGCGAGGCGTGCATGCTCGCCGGAATGGCGCTCAAGCGGCGGTGGAGCAAGCGCAACCAGAAGCCGGGCGCCCGCCCGAACCTGGTCATGGGCGTCAACGTCCAGGTCTGCTGGGAGAAGTTCTGCAACTTCTGGGAGGTCGAGGCCCGGCTGGTGCCCATGGAGGGCGACCGGTTCCATCTCGACCCCCAGGCCGCCGCCGACCTCTGCGACGAGAACACCATCGGGGTCGTCGGCATCCTCGGCTCCACCTTCGACGGCTCCTACGAGCCCATCGCCGAGCTCTGCGCGGCCCTCGACGCCCTCCAGGAGCGCACGGGCCTGGACATCCCGGTGCATGTCGACGGCGCGTCCGGCGGCATGGTCGCGCCCTTCCTCGACGAGGACCTGGAGTGGGACTTCCGCCTCCCGCGCGTGGCGTCCATCAACACCTCGGGGCACAAGTACGGACTGGTCTACCCGGGTGTCGGCTGGGCACTGTGGCGCGACAAGGAGGCGCTGCCCGAGGAACTGGTGTTCCGCGTCAACTACCTGGGCGGCGACATGCCCACCTTCGCCCTGAACTTCTCGCGCCCCGGCGCCCAGGTCGTCGCGCAGTACTACACCTTCCTGAGGCTGGGCCGCGACGGCTACCGGGCGGTGCAGCAGACCTCACGGGACGTGGCCGGGAGCATCGCCGAACGCGTCGAGCAGCTGGAGGACTTCAGACTCCTCACCCGGGGAGACGAACTGCCCGTCTTCGCCTTCACCACGGCCGAGGGCGTGGACTCGTACGACGTTTTCGACGTCTCCCGGCGTATGCGCGAGAGGGGCTGGCTGGTGCCCGCGTACACCTTCCCGCCGAACCGTGAGGACCTCTCCGTGCTGCGGGTCGTCTGCCGCAACGGCTTCTCCGCCGACCTCGCCGACCTCTTCGTGGACGACCTCACCAGCCTGCTGCCGGAGCTGCGCCGGCAGGCGCACCCGTCCACGAGGGACAAGGGGGCGGCCACCGGCTTCCATCACTAGGGCCCTGGGGCCCTAGGGGCCGAGGACCCCTACGAACGGCTCGCCCTCGCCCGCGAAGGTGTAGGCCCCGCCCTCGATCCGCTCGATCAGGCCTCTGGTCCATCCGGCCTCGGCGTCGGCCGTGTGGACCCAGAGGTTCATGATCTCGCCGATATGACCGAGCTGTTCGGGGCCGTCCGGGGGGAGGTAGTGCTCGGTGACGGAGCCGCGCCACTCGTCGATGCGGCGGATGCGCTCCTCCAGGAGGGAGACCACCTCGGCGCGCGGCAGGTCGAGCATGAAGCCGACGGCCGCCGACTTCACGTCCGTGCGCTGGTCGTAGGAGGCCAGCGCCTCCCGCAGCAGACGGAGGTACTCGTGGGTGCCGGCCTCGGTGATCTCGTACTCTGTGCGCGGCGGACCACCGGCCGTGGACGGCGCGATCTCGTGCGCGTGCAGAAGCCCGTGCTTGGCCAGCTGCTTGAGCGCGTGGTAGATCGAGCCCGGCCGGGCGTTGGACCACTCGTGCGCGCCCCAGTACTCCAGGTCGCCCCGCACCTGGTAGCCGTGGGCCCGCCCGTGCTGGCGGACCGCGCCGAGCACGAGCAGGCGGATCGCTGACATGGGGCCAGCGTAGGCCGCGGGAGATCAGCCCCAGGACGTGCCCTGTTCCTTCGCCACCAGTTCGAAGGCGGTGGCGCCGTCCAGCGACTCCCGGATGATGTCGGCGTGGCCGGCGTGCCGGGCGGTCTCGCGGATCAGATGCAGACAGAGCCAGCGCACGGAGACCCGGCCCTCCGGCGGGAACCACGGGTCCGGCGGCAGCGGGAAGGTGTCGTCCAGGCTCGGCACCGAGCGGACATGGGCCTCGGTCTCGGCGGCGACCTTGTCCCAGTACGCAAGCTGCGACTCGACGCTCTCACCGTCGACCAGCTGGAAGGTCTCGTGCCAGTTGGTCTCGTCGCGGTGGATGGCCGGCGGCTCCTGCTTGGCGCGCGCGATCCAGCCCTGCTCGCACTCGGCGACATGTTTGAGCAGGCCCGCGAGGGAGAGTTCGCTGGCGCTGGGCTTGCTGGTGGCCTGCTCCTCGGTCAGTCCGAGCAGCGCCCGCCGGATTCCGCCGCGCTGCTCCTCGATGAACGCGAGGAGCGCTCCTCGCTCGTCTCCCTGCGCCTCTGCCGGTACGTGGGTGACCATGGCCGTCGCCTTTCGCCGGAGGCGGGAGTCGGTCCCCCCCGCCTGACACCCAAGAAGCTACGGGCCATCGAGGTCAGATCCTGTCCTCGATGGCCCGGGGCGCGGTGACGTACGCAGAAAACTCCGACGAGGTCCGGCGAGGACGGGTCCGTAGAGAAGGGGTCCGGGGGTCAGAACGGGAAGCCGCTGCGGCCGTGCTGCACGGAGATCCACTTCTGGGTGGTGAAGCACTCGACGGTACCCTCGCCGTTCAGGCGGCCGACGCCCGAGCTCTTCTCGCCGCCGAAGGGGACGATCGGCTCGTCGTGGACGGTGCCGTCGTTGACGTGGAACATGCCGGAGTCGATCTGCTTGGCGAAGTTGACGCCCCGCTCGATGTCGCCGGTGTGGACGGCGCCGCTGAGGCCGTACGGAGTGTCGTTCGCGATGCGGATCGCCTCCTCCTCGCCGTCGAAGGGGATGACGAAGGCGACCGGGCCGAAGACCTCCTGGTGCAGCAGGGGCGAGTCGGCGGGGACGCCGGTCAGCACGGAGGGCTCGACCAGGTTGTCGGTGGTCGTGCCGTGCAGCAGCGCCGTCGCGCCCTCGGCGATCGCCTGCTCGACCGTACCCGAGATCGCCTCCGCCTGCGAGGAGTTGATGACCGGGCCGATGACGGTCCGCGGGTCGCTCGGGTCGCCGACCTTGAGGGTCCTCACCTTGGCGACGAACTTCTCGGTGAACTCGTCGGCCACCGAACGGTCCACCAGCACACGGTTGGCGGCCATGCAGACCTGGCCCTGGTGGACGTAACGGCTGAAGACCGCCGCGTCGACCGCGTAGTCGAGGTCCGCGTCGTCGAGGACCACGATGGCGCTGTTGCCGCCGAGTTCGAGGATCGAGCGCTTGAAGTGGGAGGCGCAGACGGTGGCGACATGGCGGCCGACCTTGTCGGAGCCGGTGAAGGAGATGACCTTCGGGATCGGGTGCTCGATGAAGGCGTCGCCGATCTCCGCGATGTCGGTGATGACGACGTTCAGCAGGCCGCCCGGGAGGCCGGCGTCCTCGAAGATCTTCGCGACCAGCGAGCCACCGGTGATCGGCGTGTTCTGGTGCGGCTTGAGGACCACGGCGTTGCCGAGCGCGAGGGCCGGGGCCACCGACTTGATGGAGAGGAGGAAGGGGAAGTTGAAGGGGCTGATCACGCCGACTACGCCGACCGGGACGCGGTAGAGGCGGTTCTCCTTGCCGTCCACCGGGGACGGGAGGATCTTGCCCTCGGGGCGCAGGGCCCACTGCATCGACTCGCGCAGGAACTCCTTGGCCAGGTGGAGTTCGAAGCCGGCCTTCAGATGCGTGCCGCCGAGCTCGGCGATGATCACCTCGGTGATCTCCTGCTCGCGCTCCTCGATCAGCCGCAGCGCCTTCTCGAAGACCGCGCGGCGCGCGTACGGGTTCGTCTTCGCCCACTGCTTCTGCGCGCGGGCCGCCGCCTGGTAGGCCTCGTCGACCTCTTCGACCGTGGCTATGGTGATGGAAGCCAACTTCTCGCCGTCGTACGGGTTGAAGTTGATGATGTCCCAGGAACCCGTCCCCGGGCGCCACTCACCGTCGATGTACTGCTGGGCCAGGTCGGTGAAGTACGACGACATGTGATCCCCAAATCACTCGCAGACACGCGATCTACATCACGGGCTGATCACTTGTCATCGTACTTGTGATGCAGGTGAGTTGGGGACGGTGAGCGAAGTTATGGGGAGAACCCCCGGAGGTCTCGGGGAAGCTCAGGGGAAGCTCCGGTGAGCGTTCTACAGTTCTACGAGAGTTGGAGGAGGCCGCGCAGGACGTCGCGGCTCTCGTCCGGGCCGGGGCTGTCCTGCTGGAGTTCCTTGAGAGCCTTCTCGTACTGGGTGACGTCCTCGCGCTTGTCCAGGTAGAGCGCGCTGGTGAGCTGTTCGAGGTAGACGACGTCCGTCAGGTCCGACTCCGTGAAGGACAGGATCGTGAAGGCGCCGCTCTCACCGGAGTGGCCGCCGAAGCCGAACGGCATCACCTGCAGCCGCACGTTCGGATGCTCGGACACCTCGATCAGGTGCTGGAGCTGACCGCGCATCACCTCGCGGTCGCCGTAGGGGCGTCGTAGCGCCGCCTCGTCCAGGACGATGTGGAAGTCCGGGGCGTTTTCGGAGACGAGGTACTTCTGGCGCTCCAGGCGCACCGCGACCCGTTTCTCGATCTCGGACCGGCTCGCGCCCTTCATTCCGCGCTGGACGACCGCTCGCGCGTACGCCTCGGTCTGCAGCAGTCCGTGCACGAACTGCACCTCGTAGCCGCGGATGAGGGACGCGGCGCCCTCCAGGCCCACATAGGTGGGGAACCAGCTCGGCAGGACGTCGGAGTAGCTGTGCCACCAACCCGCCACATTGGCCTCCCGGGCGAGGGAGAGGAGCTGGGTGCGCTCCGCCTCGTCGGTGATGCCGTACAGCGTCAACAGGTCTTCCACGTCCCGTGTCTTGAAGCTCACCCGGCCCAGCTCCATCCGGCTGATCTTCGACTCCGAGGCGCGGATCGAGTAACCCGCGGCCTCGCGCGTGATGCCGCGCGACTCGCGCAGCCGCCTGAGTTGCGACCCGAGCAGCATGCGCCGCACCACCGATCCGGGCTCTCCCACGCTCACGTTCGCCAGCCTCCCCAACGCTTCAGGGGCCAGAGTCTGCCACTAAATCACTCCGAGCAGTACTCGTCCGATTACAGAGAAGGAAAGAAGTCAGAGATTCTGCACAGGAAGCAGGAAGGAGTTGGCAAGTAGGGGGAGAGAAGATGGCGGAAAAAATGACCAAGAAACGGTACCGGAGGGTCCAATTCGGTCACGTGCACGTGCATCTGCACCTTGCATCTGCATCGCTCATCCAAGAGCATGGTCTCGCGCAACCGCTGCATCGTGCACGCTTGGACCGCGAATTCCCGGGAGTGCCTCGCATGGGGACGAATGGATCGACCATGCTCGAGCCGTTACGGCAGGGCCTTCCGCCGCTGGATCCCGCGGCCGTGTCCAACGCCGCGTCCTGCGCACTTCCCGCCCGCTTCGAAGCGGTGCGCGAGGCGAGGGCCTTCACGCGCCGGACACTGGACCAGTGGGAGATCGGCGAACGCTTCGACGATGTGTGCCTGGTCGTCTCCGAGTTGGTGACCAACGCGCTGCGGCATGCGCTGCCCGCGGGGGCGGTGTGCGCCGCCGACCAACACCCTGCTGTACGGCTTCACTTGATGCGGTGGACCGAGCGGCTGGTGTGTGCGGTGCGGGATCCCAGTCAGGAGAGTCCGGTCGAGCGTGAGGCGGAGGACTTCTCGGCTGAGTCGGGGCGGGGGTTGTTCCTCGTCGACTCGTTCGCGGACAGTTGGGGGTGGCATCCACTGGCCGGGACGCTGGGGGGGAAGGTGGTCTGGGCGTTGTTCCAGCTGCCTCAGCTGCCTCAGCTGTCCCAGGGTCAGGGGCAGGCGTAGGGGCGAGGCGGGCGTGGGGGCGGGTCTGACACGGTTGTTCTACGCGCGTTACGGGCGGATCAGCCCACGAGGTGGTCGAACTCGCCGTCCTTGACGCCCAGGAGCATCGCCTCGATCTCGGCGCGGGTGTAGACGAGGGCGGGGCCGTCGGGGAAGCGGGAGTTGCGGACGGCTACGTCGCCGCCGGGGAGGCGGGCGAACTCCACGCAGGAGCCCTGCGAGTTGCTGTGCCGGCTCTTCTGCCAGGCCACCCCGTTCAGCTCCGTGGCTGCCATGCCGTTGTACACGTCGTTGTACACGTCGTGGTCCACAGGTCGCTCCCCGGTGGTGCGGTGGCCTTGGGGCCAGTGATGCAGAGGTCAACTGGTCCGGATCATAGCTCTGTTCACGTGCAGATGCATGAGCAGATGCACGTGCACGGGGGGTGGTGCTGTGGTTACAGATGTGACGTACGGGGTGCTACATCTGTCCCGGCGTGTGCCCCGGAGCCCGTATGACATGCGTCCACTAGGAAGAGACGCGTACGGCGGCTGTGGTGTTCCAGCATTCCGGGGATTGGTCCAGTCCGGCGCGGATGCCTGCGGCGCCAGTGCGGGTGGGTGGGGGCTTGTGTAGCGCCTAGGGGTGGTGGGTGAGTCGGGGCCGGGCCGGGGGGTATCCGTCCTCGGTCGGGCGCCACTGTTTCTTCGAC